>JBGPGQ010000111.1:0-9390 GCA_041483995.1 Bacteroidota bacterium | reverse complement strand
AGCCGTCAATGCTAGTATTGTTGACATCGGTGTATCCTTTCTCTACAAAGTACCTTGAACAACTACTTGACTTTACTCTCAACAACCTTGCCATTATTCGAGACTGGTAGGAGTGTTTTGGGATCGGCTCGAACTTATTGAGATGCTGTAAGTTGCAGACTGCTGAAAAATGTCATGAACATGGGTCAGTTCATTGGAACCGTGGCAATGTTGCAATAATCAACTCTGGATGTCGAATTTCAAGTGAGAATCTGATCAGTGGCTTGTGCCGGTTGGAGTTACACTAGTGGTGAAAATATCAACGCGAAGTGTTGATTTTCGCAACGATTCTCTTGCACTTCTGCCTTGGCTGGGAGTTACATTGAAGAAACTGAGGATATCTTGGATGAAATCGGAATCTTTCATATCTTGATCTGAAACCAAACAAACACCTGCGATGCACCATAACCAGAACATTTACAAATGGCTTTGCGTACTTCTTGTTGGCATTTTCCCGTCCTGCCGGGACAAATCCACTCCGCCGACAGCAATTGAACCTTACCTCACCGGTCCGACCCTCATTGTACCCGTCGGGCTTCTCAAGTCGCCTCGGGGTATCGCAGTAGATCCAAGTGGAGACTTCTGGGTTGCTGATACGAAGAACGATCTCATCCGGCGTTTTACATCCTCTGGCACGCAACGAGACTCCGTTATTGGCTTCACGTTGCCAACGTGTATGGGTATTGAGCAATCAACCGGGAATGTGCTTGCAGTTGTCAACAACACAACAATAGTCCGCATCAATCCTTCGACACATGACGCAACCATTATAACAACAGTCAGCGGCACCACGGTTGATACATCATCAGTCTATGACGTAAACTCAGGCGAGTCACAGCCACACGCACTTGCCGTACATAGTCTGGGAGACATCGACGGAGCGCCCAATGGAGATATTTTTGTAAGCGCCCTGGCAGGCAGCGTTGACAATGCCGTGATACAAATACACTCCGGTTCAGCCAAAGCCATTGCATTCTCTTCACTCGCTCCCTCCAATCCCGCCGACATCGATGCGAAGTTCCTTGCCGTGGATACGTATGGAATGATTTACACCGCCTTCGTGCTCTCAACGGGACAATCGTCTGCTGCAATAAGAGTATACGCCCTGAGCGCGAGCAATCCGTTTCTTAACGAACCATTCCCGGAACCGGCCATCTCTGGAGGAGCGCTTGGGGCGGGAATCGATGCCTCGGGCATTCTTTTCATCGCTGACCAGCCGCTTCAACAAATAGTGATTGTCTCAACAATCAGCGGACGGACAATTGATGTCCTTACGATTCCGCAAATCCAGGGCATGACTCAGCCAACGCCGCGCGATATCGCTGTTGGCCCTGATGGCAGTGTCTACGTGGCAGTCGGCGATCTCTTCGACTCTGCAGAACTTCTTGGGGCTGTGCTGAAATATTCAAGAGGGACTGTTGAATAAACTCACATCCCGTCTCGGCATTCCATTGATTTCAAAAACGGAAATCTCTTTTCACTTTTGAGAACACTGGCCAAGCCAGTCATCTTTAATCTCTCCAGAATCGTGATATTCCCTGTCCAATCAAGCAGAAAACGCTGGCACGCGTAATGCTGTTACATGCCACAAAGATGGACTAGTCGGTATGTGATCCATCTTGCTTATTGTGGCAGAACTTCCTAATTTGCTCGCAGTTTCGAACCCAATAAGTACCCTCTCCGTTCTTTGCCTACAACAAACCAAAAAACAAGGATCCGTTCATGTTCAAAGAGAATACAGAAGTGAAAGCAGAAACAAGCTTTTTCGAAGATGTCGTCCGTAACTTCGACAGGGCAGCCACACACCTAAACTACCCCTCCGGCCTTCTTGAGCAGATCAAGGCTTGCAATAGCGTCTACCATTTTCAGTTCCCGGTCCGTACTGAAGACGGTTATGATGTCATTCCGGCATGGCGCGTGGAACACAGCCATCACAAACTACCGACCAAGGGTGGAATTCGATATAGCATGGATGTGAATGAGGATGAAGTTAAGGCTCTTGCCGCGCTCATGACGTACAAGTGTGCAGTAGTGGATGTCCCCTTCGGCGGCGCTAAGGGAGGTATACGCATCAATCCCAAAGACTATTCAGAAGAAGAACTTCAACGGATCACACGGCGCTATACGGCAGAGCTTGTCAAAAAGAATTTTATTGGGCCCGGCATCGATGTCCCGGCACCGGACTATGGGACGGGGCCTCGGGAGATGGCTTGGATCGCAGACACATATTCCGCCCTGAACCCCGGATCGATAGACGCAAGTGCCTGCGTAACGGGGAAGCCAATCAGCCAGGGAGGAATTCGAGGCCGAACGGAGGCAACCGGAAGAGGGGTATTTTTTGGAGTTCGTGAAACCTGTAACAATGCCGATGACATGAAAATACTCGGACTGACTCCGGGCCTTAAGGGAAAACGCGTTGTTGTGCAGGGCCTTGGCAATGTGGGTTACTACGCCGCGAAATTTCTTCAGGAAGGAGGCAGCAGCATCGTCGGGTTGGCAGAATATGAAGGTGCAATTTACAACCCGAATGGTCTGGACGTGGAGGCAGTAGCAAAACACAGAAAACAAACCAGGTCGATTCTGAATTTCCCCGGAGCAAAGAACATTATGAGGACCCTCGAGGCCCTCGAACTCGATTGCGATATTCTTGTGCCCGCAGCTCTTGAGAAACAGATCGTTACCGAGAACGCTCCACGGATCAAGGCAAAGATTATCGCTGAGGGCGCCAACGGACCAACCTCATCCGGCGCGGAGGAAATACTCCTTACGAAAGGCGTCATGGTTATCCCGGATATGTACCTCAACGCAGGGGGCGTCACAGTGTCGTATTTCGAATGGTTGAAGAATCTCCAGCATGTACGCATGGGCAGGATGGGCAAACGCTTCATGGAAACGTCAACCACACAACTCGTGGCAACACTGGAACGCGCAACAAACAAATCCCTTACCCCGCAGGAAAAGAGCATACTCTCCCACGGACCGGACGAGGTGGACCTCGTGAACTCCGGCCTTGAAGACACAATGATCGTTGCCTACAATGAAATCCGGGAAATCTGGAAACGGACCCAAGGAATCGACCTGCGGACTGCGGCATTCATCAGCGCGATCAACAAGATTGCATTATCGTATATGGAGCTTGGAATATTCCCGTAGTTGCCGATGGGGTCGTCATCAGGGTGAGATGCTTACGAACCACGGAAGAACACACATATAACCAAGGAGGAGACAATGTACATGCAAAGCTATGTGAGCAGTTTTATATCGCACGTAAAGGCAAAGAACCCGAGCGAGCCCGAATTTCATCAGGCAGTGGAAGAGGTGGTTGAATCCCTCAGCCTCGTCTTGGAACGCTATCCAGAATATCGATCAGCCCGCATATTGGAGAGAATAGTAGAACCTGAGCGCGTGCTCATGTTCCGCGTCCCGTGGACGGACGATCAGGGGGAAATCCATGTCAACCGTGGATTCAGGATCGAGATGAACAGTGCAATTGGACCCTACAAGGGCGGATTGCGGTTTCACCCTTCAGTCACATTGGGAATATTGAAGTTCCTCGCCTTCGAGCAAGTATTCAAGAACAGTTTGACAACACTTCCCATGGGTGGCGGCAAGGGAGGCTCGGATTTCGATCCGAAAGGGAAGAGCAATAATGAAGTGATGCGTTTCTGTCAGAGCTTCATGACTGAGTTGTATCGTCACATCGGACCAGACACGGACGTTCCTGCAGGAGACATCGGTGTTGGAGGACGCGAGATCGGATATCTCTTCGGGCAATACAAACGTTTGAAGAATGAATTTACGGGCGTTCTTACGGGCAAAGGCCTGAACTGGGGCGGCTCATTAATCCGGCCCGAAGCGACCGGCTACGGAGCAGTCTACTTTGCTGCGGAAATGCTCGGCACGAGAAAGCAAACGCTGGAAGGCAAGACCTGCCTTGTCTCCGGCAGTGGCAATGTTGCTCAATACACGGTGGAAAAGATCAACCAACTCGGCGGCAAGGCACTAACGCTGTCCGATTCAACCGGGTACATTTACGATCCGCAGGGTATCGACCAGAAGAAGCTGGCATTCATTATGGAGTTGAAAAATGTCCGGCGCGGCAGAATCAAGGAATACGCCGAAGAATACAAAGACGTGACCTATACGCCCATCGATCCATCAATGGAGTACAACCCATTGTGGAACCACAAAGCGCATTGTGCATTCCCCAGTGCAACCCAGAATGAAATCAACGGGAAGGATGCCCAGAATCTTTTGAAGAATGGCATCTACTGCGTTGCTGAAGGAGCAAACATGCCAACGACACTCGAGGGCGTGAAGGTATTTCTCGATGCCGGCATTCTCTATGGGCCAGGCAAGGCAGCCAACGCCGGCGGCGTTGCAACGTCAGGTCTGGAGATGGCGTAAAACAGCATGCGGCTTCCCTGGACTCGCGAGGAAGTGGACAATCGGCTACATATGATCATGAAGAGCATCCACAAGACCTGCGTCGAGACCGCTGACCGGTTTGGCACACCGGGCAACTACGTCAATGGTGCAAACATCGGCGGCTTCCTCAAGGTCGCTGATGCAATGATGGACCAGGGACTGGTCTAGTTTCATGAAGTAATGAGAAATCGGGGTGGCTCATTGCCACTCCGATTTTTTTGTTTTGGGGAATACAGTTAGAGGCAAGAGCAACTGTTGATGGGAAGAAATGCAACCTGAGACCAAACAACCGGGCTACGAATTCGATCCTCTCTGGATAGAGCATGGCTACGGTACGCGCTTTCAGGGTTTCCAGAACCTGATGCGGAATAGAATCCGCGACGTGCTGTTGGTCTCGAGCCTGTACGATCTTTACTTGTTCGAAGAGGACGGACGACTGTACGAACTCATCCGGAACGAATACCAGGGCCTGCACCTGAGTCATTCACCGGAGTTAACCCGCGTCTCGAGCGGCAAGGAAGCCATCAACCTGGCGAAGGAAGAAAAACGTTTCGACCTGATCATCACGACACTGCACATTGAGGACATGAATGCCCTCAGATTTGCGAAGCTGGTCAGGGAAGCCGGCCTTGATATCCCCATTGTGCTCCTTGCTTACGACAACCGGGAATTGAAGGAATTGCTCACCCATCATGACACATCCATTTTTGACAGAATATTCATCTGGCAGGGCGACTACCGGCTCATCATCGCTATCATTAAACACATCGAAGACAAGATCAACGTCGACCACGATACTCGGATTGTCGGCGTGCAGTCTATTATCCTCATAGAAGACAATGTCCGATACTACTCATCATTTCTCCCTCTCATTTACACGGAGATACTCAACCAGTCGCAACGACTGATCACCGAAGGTATCAATCTCTCCCACAAATACCTTAGAATGCGAGCCCGGCCAAAGATACTGCTTTGCACAACATATGAAGAGGCATGGAACTATTTTCAGAAGTATGAAGAATGCATTCTCGGCGTTATTTCAGACGTGGACTTTATGCGTGGGAGCAAGCCCGACCCGAGAGCCGGTATTGAATTTGCAAAGAATGTGAAATTGCGTCAACCTGACATCCCCATCCTTCTCCAATCCACCAATTCAGATTTCGAAGCGCAGGCCCGCATGCTGGGAAGTTCGTTCCTGCTCAAGGACTCTCCCACACTGCTCAGCGACCTCCGCCAGTTCATGGTTCGGTATTTCAGTTTCGGTGATTTTGTATTCCGAACTCCTGATGGCGCTGAAGTCGGCAGGGTACCTGACCTCAAATCATTGGAGTATGAGCTTCAATTCGTCCCCGACGAAAGTATTCGTTACCACGGCGAGCGCAATCATTTCTCAAACTGGCTGAAGGCACGTACAGAATTCTGGCTTGCGCACAAACTGCGACCTCGGAAAGTGTCTGACTATCCATCGGTATCGGCGCTGAGGGAATACCTGATCTCAACGCTACGCGAATACCGGAGGCTCCGGCAACGCGGCATCATCACAGACTTTGCAAAGGAAACGTTTATTCCCAGCAGCAGTTTTGCGCGCATCGGTGGCGGGTCGCTGGGAGGAAAAGCCCGTGGGCTCGGATTTGTCAACATCCTCATCAATAACTATGACGTTCGTGAAAGATTTGAAGACGTGCATATCGATGTGCCGCCCGCTGTTGTGCTCGGGACGGATGTATTTGATTCGTTTGTCGATGAGAACGACCTTCGCAGCTTTGCCCTGAGTTGCACGGACGACAAGGAAATAGCAAAGCGGTTTCTTGACGCCAAGAAATTCCCGGAGGATATTCTAGGGAACCTTGCAGCGTTCCTCGATTTGATCCGTGACCCGCTTGCGGTCCGTTCATCCAGCCTGCTTGAGGACTCTCAATACCATCCGTTTGCGGGCGTGTATTCCACATATATGATTCCGAACAATAATTCCAATCCGTTCATACGATTGAGCGAGTTGGTCACCACAATCAAACGCGTGTATGCATCAACATTTTTCCAATCGGCCAAAGACTACATCAGGGTGACGTCGTACCGCCTTGAAGAAGAGAAGATGGCGGTCATTATCCAAAAAATGGTCGGGTCGACACACATGCAGAGGTTCTATCCCGACTTTTCCGGCGTTGCCAAATCATACAACTTCTATCCCATCGAACCGCAAAAACCGTTCGACGGAATTGTTTCAGCCGCGCTCGGTCTTGGCAAGACGATTGTCGATGGTGGAGTAACAGTACGATTTTGCCCTAAGTATCCGAACCATCTTTTGCAGTTTTACTCGACGGAAGAAACACTGCTCAATAACCAGAACGAGTTCTTCGCCCTCCAGCTTGACGGTCAGGTTCGTGAGGATGCTGAAACACAGGATGTGCTCTTAAAAAAGTATGGTCTCAACGTCGCTGAAGCAGACGGCACACTCGTATATGTTGGATCAACATACTCTCCCGAAAACGACATTGTCCGGGACGGGCTATCGAGAAGCGGCACACGCCTTGTCACGTTCGCCCCACTCCTGCAGAACAAACTCTTTCCCCTTGCACCGATTCTGGAGCTTCTGCTTGATATGGGAACGTGGGGAATGGGTACGCCTGTTGAGATTGAGTTTGCGGTCAACATGTCGACCCTACCCGGAACAGCAAAAGAATTCGGCCTGTTGCAGATGCGGCCCCTTGTTCTGAGCCGGGAAATGGAAGAACTCAACCTCGATGAAAAGGACCCGAGTAAGTTGCTATGCGAAAGTCATCAGGTACTTGGCAATGGGGTGATGAGCGACATCCATGATATCGTGGTCGTGGACATTCAAAGGTTCGAACGATCAAAAAGCCAAGAAGTCGCCAGAGAAGTCAGCCTCCTCAACGACAAACTGATCGCCCAGGCCAAACCATATCTTCTTATAGGAGTGGGGCGCTGGGGAACCCTTGATCCGTGGCTTGGTATCCCGATTAAGTGGGATCAAATCTCGGGGGCGAAAGCCATTGTCGAAGCCGGGTTCAAAGACATGGATGTGACACCGTCGCAGGGCTCTCATTTCTTCCAGAACATTACCTCGTTTGCAGTAGGATATTTTACCGTTAATTCAAAGCTACAACAGGGATTTGTCGATTGGGATTGGCTGCTGAACCAGGAAGCCGTTGAGGAGAGGGCGTACACACGACATCTCCAATTCAAGAGTCCGGTCGTTGTCAAGATCAACGGACATCAGAATCGCGGGATCATTTTGAAACCGGAGAACAACGTTGAAGAGCAAAGAATCTAATACACCGCCCCCAGCGAAACTGGTGGAGGCTTTCGATTCGTGTCCGCATTGTGGAGCCCCGTTGAGCCCATGGGAGAGAGTGTTATTGAGTGTAGACAGAGCGCTCATGTGCAAGCATTGCTGGTACAGAATAATTCTCGATGTTCTTGATGACGGTCGGAACCGGCCAAACACAACAAGCGAAGGCAGCAAACGATGAAATCGTACAACTCATTCGAAGTCGAGCAACAACAGGTACTCGAGGCAGCAAGGATCTTGAATCTGGATCAGGCAACCATAGATTTGCTTCTCTGGCCGCAACGGGAGTTTAAGTTCACGCTGCCTGTAAAAATGGATGACGGAAACGTGAAAATCTTTCATGGCTACCGCATTCAGTATAACTCAGCACGCGGTCCTGCAAAAGGGGGAATCCGGTTCCATCCGGACGAAACCGTCGATACAATCCGGGCGCTCGCAGGCTGGATGACATGGAAGACCGCTGTTGTTGATTTGCCGCTGGGTGGTGGCAAAGGCGGGGTTGTGTGTAATCCTCGCGAAATGTCCGAACGGGAGTTGGAAAATCTCTCAAGGGCGTATATCCGCGCCGTGGTACAGAACATTGGTATTGACAAGGATATTCCGGCACCCGATGTTTACACCAATCCGCAAACGATGGCCTGGATGATGGATGAATATGAAACCCTGGTGCAGCGTCATCAACCCGGCGTCTTTACCGACAAGCCTCTGCAGATTGGTGGAACGGAAGGTCGGCGTGATGCAACAGCGCGAGGTGGCGTGATCACTGTACGCGAAGCATGCAGGGCATTGGGAATTGATCCGACAGGCGCCTATGCCATTCAGGGATTTGGAAACGCAGGACAACGGGCCGCCCTGCTCCACAATGAAATGCTCGGCGGTGGCAAACTCATCGCTGTATGCGATTCCCGTGGAGGTATCTACAATTCCAGGGGATTCAACGCAAAGGAACTTGTCACGTACAAACTGAAGACCGGTTCAGTCGTGGGTTTCCCGGGCGGAGAACCAATACCGAGGGATTCGGTTCTCGAACTGAATGTTGAGGTGCTCTACCCTTCAGCGCTTGAGAATGCGATCAATGACAAGAACGCTGACAACATCAAGGCGAAGATTGTCTGTGAGCTGGCGAATGGACCGACAACTCCCGATGCTGATCTCATCCTCCACGGCAAGGGTGTGCATGTTATCCCGGATATTCTTGCAAGTGCAGGCGGTGTCACGGTTTCATACTTTGAAATGGTGCAGGATAGTTATTCGTTCTTCTGGGATGAAGATCTCGTCCACGAGCGGCTTGACAGGAAACTCACATCGGCGTATCGGTCGGTGCAAGAAGCAATCAGAGAGAAGAAAGTGCATCCCCGTCTTGCCGCGATGGTTGTTGGCGTTGCGCGTGTGGCAGAGGCGTGCAAACTGCGAGGATGGGTGTGATACCCAGAGTCAATTCTTCATATTGAGATGAAAGGAGATGACTATGAAGATTTCCTTGTCATGTTTTTTGCTCGCTACGATGTTCTTCCCACACAAGGCGCCCTCCTGCACACCACCCATTCACAGAGCATGGATAAGCGCTGTCAACTCCAGTGTCATTCCAGATAGAGATACATTGTGGTTTGGCT
>JBGPGQ010000110.1:0-9408 GCA_041483995.1 Bacteroidota bacterium | reverse complement strand
GTGATGACGTGTGTGACCTTCTTTTGTTTGTCGACAACAAAACCATCAACGGCCGCATGAGCGACAAACTCAACGCCGTGCCGTTCCAGTTCATCTCTTACACGATCGCGTGTTTCCCGTTCAAGTCCGGCCATTGGCCGGCTGTGGCGATGCAGCAGAGTTACATGGAGGCTGAGTCGTCGCAGTGTCTCAGCCATTTCCATACCGATATAACCTCCCCCGATGATCACCGCATTTTGAGGTTTCTCATCATCAAGGAATTTTCTGATCCGAATGCCATCGTCGAGCGACTTTACATTGAATACATTTCGTGCATCCTCACCGGGAAGGCCAAGTACGCGAGGGCGAGAGCCAGTGGCAATGATGAGACGATCATATGGCTCTTTTGTTGTTTTCGTTGTGCGTAAATCGCGAACAACAACAACCCGTGCGCCTGGAAGGATTTCCTCAACACGATGCAGAATTCGAGCTTCTGCTCCTTTCTCCTGTCTCAGTGTTTCGGGGGTGTACGCGGTAAGTCTCTCCAATGTAACATCTCCAGCAATGTAGTAGGGCACTTCACATATTCCGGATGATATGTGCTCACCTTGTTCGAACAATATTACCTCAACATCCGGGTTTGTTCTTACTGCCTTGCTCGCTGCACTTGGGCCAGCAGCTAATCCGCCGACGACAATAATGCGCTTTTGCATAGCCTTCACTTTTGCTTGAAAGAAAGTGTCACCGGCACACCTGTAAACGTAAAATGATCGCGAATCCGGTTTTCCAAATATCTGCGGTAGGTATCATCGATCAGCTTCGGTTCATTGCAAAAAAATGCAAAGACCGGAGGTTTGACCTTCACCTGCGTGATATACTTGATTTTAATCTCCTTCCCGGACCTGCTCCGAGGGGGGAATGTTCGTATGTCACTACCAAGAAGCTCGTTAAGCTTGTTAGTGTCAATCCTCTTATTCTGCTCGGCATCCACTGCCTTGACTAACTCCAATACTTTATGGATTCTTTGTTTCGTCAATGCTGAAATAAATATGATGGGAAGAAAATCATAAATCCGCAACGTCGTCCTCAATGCTTTTTCAAACGCGCGGGCAGTTTGATCGTCTTTCTCAATCAAATCCCATTTGTTCACTGCAAGAACAACTGGGCGGCTGCGTTCAATGGCGGTTTCGATGATACGAAGATCCTGATGCTCAAGCCCTTGCTGAGCGTCGATCAAAACGATGGCAACATCGCAGCGTTCGAGGCTCTTCAGCGTTCTAAGAGCGCTGTAAAACTCGACACTTTCCTTGATCTTGCTCTTCCGCCGAAGGCCGGCCGTATCCACCAAAAGGATTTCCTCGCCATAGTACTTGACTACCGCATCAATGGAGTCTCGCGTGGTGCCGGGAATATCAGTAACAATGTGCCGATCTTCTTGCAACAACGCATTGACAAACGAGGACTTACCAACATTTGGTCTTCCAATCACCGTAACCTTTGTACGGTCATCGTTCACTGTTGGTTCTGACGCTGGGAAATCATTTGTAACAATATCCAGCAAATCTCCAATTCTCCGCCCAACAAGCGCCGAAGCGGGAAGGGGCTCACCCAATCCAAGCGTGAAGAACTCAGCGAGGTTTTCCCGCTTGGCGCTGTCGATTTTGTTCACAACCAAAAGAACCTTTTTGTCCGCCTTGCGGAGAATCTCGGCAATTGCAAAATCAGTGGGAAGTAGGCCTTCCAGACCATCAACCACAAAAAGAACCATGGAAGCTTCGTCAATAGCAATTTGTGCCTGTTCACGAATTGCGGTTTCAATAATGTCCTCAGATTGAGGAACAAAGCCTCCGGTATCAACGAGAGTGAATGCCTTACCTGCCCAGTCAACTTCGGCATAATGCCGGTCACGAGTTACGCCGGGCATGTCATCGACAATCGCATTGCGTCGACCGACAATTCGGTTGAAGAGAGTGGATTTACCAACGTTCGGACGTCCGACAATGGCTACGAGTGGATGAGGCATTCAAACCTGTTAGAGTTTTTCGTTGCATTCAGTATGATGCAAAGAGATGTGATCTTTTTCAAAGAAGGCGGGATTTCCCGTCTGCCAGACCTACTGCTCCTGTCTGGATGCGAAGGTGTGGACAGATGAAAGGGCTTTGCTTAATTTCTCAAAGCCACTTGATTTTGAAATATACGCTACGGCCCCAAACTCCTCAGCATATTTGATATCTTCTTCCCGATCGGATGAACTCACGACGACTACTGGAATATCTCTCAACGCTGGATCGGCCTTCATGATCTTTAGAACCTCTTTGCCGTTAACGCGTGGGATATTCAGGTCCAATAGGACCAAGTTCGGACGCGGACACTTGGTAACATCTGCAAACCTATTCCGCTGATACAGGAAATCCATGGCTTCCTGACCGTCACGCACAACGTACACCTCGCCGGGCACGTTGTTTTGCTTGAGAATGTATTTTGTAAGGCGCAGATGCTCAAAATTATCCTCAACAAGCAGTATCTTCAGATTACTTGGCATGGTGGGACATAAATACAGAATTCTACAGTCAGATACAAGAATAAAAAAGGGAGCCATTGCTGACTCCCTTCGGAGAAAACCTGTCGATCCAACTAACGCTTCAACGTATTGTCTACGATCAGAACCAAACTGTAGATTTGATTCCAACGACCGATGGGAAACTTTATTTGTAACTTGAGATAAAAAAACGGAAGAAGGGCACCTACCTAATGCCCGAGCGTATTATACCAGTGCGGCGATGGAGGTGTATAAATATCTGATATATAAAAATCGTTAGCCGAATTTCCAGTGAAATATGCACCTGCATATCGACAGACAGATTGGAACTGAGGAACGACACCAACAGTCTTGTTCCCAGACCCAAGCAATGGATCAGTGACAGGTCCTGTATATGTGTAATTACCGAAACGAACAACGTCCATGATCGCTCCAGTTGAATCTCTCAGTACTAATTGGCCGCTGTCAGGGAAGAAGAACCCGTATCCTTTTTGCACCTTTACGATGAAGATGGTGTCAGGACTGAAAAAAGTAGTATCGGCCGACTCGACCGGTCCCAGGACAAATTGTCGCTCAAATCGTGTCGAGGACGGACCAGGGCCCCAATTGGTATGATCAAGCAATCGTGCTTCGTTGTTTACAATGGTCATCAACTCCCCGGGGAAAAGGATAAACCGACTTTCCGCCAATGGAACATCAAACGCACCGAATGAATCGGGCTGTGTCGTGGAGGTGGTGAAACCTATTCTGTGCAACGAGTCTTCGAGAGAAAGCGTTGTGACCACAACGCGCTGAGTTGTATACGAAAGAGTCCACTTCGACAGATCAATCGCATTGTTCGCTGGGTTGTAAAATTCGATCCATGTATATGAACTGGGGTGTGTAAACGGCAACGTGAAGACCTCATTAATCACCAGATGAGTTGCAGCACTTTGCTGTGGCTTTTTTGGGGCATCTTCTGTTACCAATTCACACCCAGAAGACACGATCAGCAGTACGCAAATCCACAATGCTCCACACTTGAAGATGCTATTCATGCTCAGAATCCTATTTCAGTTGAAAACATATGTGTACCGGAAAGAAATTTGTAATTTGTGTAGGAATAATCCAGAGAACCGTTAATCCCCAAACTTACAAGGCTGACGCCAAGGCCACCGCACCAATTCTCTGTATCATAGTTGAATTTATACCCGGTTCGAAGTGAGACAAGATCATGATAGGTATATTCCACCCCGACGTTGTATTGCTCATCCGCATCATTCGGCCGCCCGACCTGGAATGCAGCAAAAACCTTTTGGCCCTCTTCTTCGTAAATCGTCGTTCTGGCTCCAAAGCGCAGTGCTGTCGGTATGGAGTATTGCTCGTTTATATATTTCAAATCCTTCCCAAGGTTTGTGACGGAGATACCCAGTCGGGTTCGAAGGTCGGGTATGTCATATATTGTTCCGATGTCGAAGGCAATCGTATTCGCTTTCAAGTCCGAATTATATAGATATGATTTTATGTATTTTACGCTAAGGCCCAACGCAAACATTTCACTTATCTGGCGTCCATAGCTTAGTGTGAACGCGTAGTCACTTGCCTTGAATAGCTCTCCGGTGCCTTCAGGAAACGCTGGAGTCGTAACACTGATGTCATCTGTCGTTAACACAGTGACGCCAACGCCGACTGTTCCCCATTCATGTAGGTTCGCAGCAACAGCAAAAAATGAGTGAGTAATATCTGCAAACCAGGCATTGTAGGATCCACCGAATGAAACATCCTGCACGCTTAAGATTCCCGCCGGATTATATGCTATGGACAATGCGCCCTCAGCAAGTGGAACCTGGGCATTCCCCATGCCGGCAGCCCGCGCATTGATCGGTATTTTGAGAAACTGTCCTGAAACTGATCCCGAT
Organism: Bacteroidota bacterium; assembly: GCA_041483995.1. Lineage (GTDB taxonomy): Bacteria > Bacteroidota > Ignavibacteria > UBA10030 > UBA6906 > JBGPGQ01. Next base: position 4,992 of record JBGPGQ010000110.1, on the reverse strand, counting down.
CTATTCCCCGCCTCACTCCTGGCAACCACAAATAACAAAAGCAGAATGATCGTGACGAACGTTATTGGATATTTCTGCATGACTTTCTCTCGGCGTAAACGAATTTTGTGTAATAATTATCGAATGATAACGAATTTCCCGGTTTGTGTCCCAAGACCTGATTCTACTGTAAAAATGTAAATGCCACTGGCGAGAGCGCGGTTGCTATCACTCAGCAATGTCACACTGTGATCTCCCCTGGGATAAGCCTCTGTTGTACCATCATGATCGACTTCCTTTACAAGGTCTCCGCTGAGACTAAATATCCTGATTTTACATTTAGCGGGAAGGTTGATGAATTTTATGACTCGAAGGTTCTCGTTCCAACCCGAGGTCAGGCCCTCATAGCCACCACTCTCTAATGTATAATCACGGTCTGTACGGTATGGATTAGGGACAACACTTACTTTCCCCAATTCTTGAGACGCGGCAAATGGTAAGTCGATCCGCACTGCATTGACTCGTAGCCCGGACTCGAGTGGTTCAACCTCAACTGTGTCCAAACCACCATTGGGATCGGACAAGACTGCAATGTTAGGAATTGAAACTGAAGTCACAGAGTAGACATAGGTCTTCCCACGCACAAGATTTGAGTCCTCAAAAGTATATTCGATCCCGGTGTTATATGAATAATTGTCCCAGTCAACATCGACCTGTCTGATCAACGTGAAGCTCTCAGTTGGATAGAATGGATTTTCACTTCTCCAAATACGGAATGATTCAAAGTTCCTACCACCCTTGGTCGTATCTATGCCTGGCTGCATGCCAATTGGGTGAGGAGGCAAATACCTGTGCGGGTCCAATCTTGCAATTTGATTGGTTGTATCCCAATTTGCTTCCGGGTTCCATCTTCCAAACAATTCATAATCACCCTGGCGCCACTCCCAGTCTAATTTTACGCGACGAAAGCCAATCTCTGTTCGTAACGGAGGAGAAGGAGGAGTTGGTGGCAGTACGAGACCCTGATTCAAGTAAACATTCAAGGCCCTACCCGCGTTCGTCAACATGTTAATTCTGGGATCGATTGTCTGTGAAAATCCCGAGACTATTGCTATTGCGACCTTGAGAGTATCCGGGGTACCAAAATTGCCGTTTGTAGGTTTGATATTAAAAGGACCAAAGCTAAAAAGGAATCTTGTATCTGATAGTTGAGGGTATTCGTTCCCAAGTATTATACCGGAACTCATCAGGTTATATTTTGCAGCATCGGGATTGGGACTATTTAGCAATGGATACCAATTGAAACCGTACCTCAGATCGCTCAGGTTTCGACCTGTTGTGTAGAGCAAAGTAACGCCAACCGGGGTTGAGCCCCTATTTACTGGGTTATGAATATATGCAGTGTGAGAAACAGAATCATATCCAGTAAAGTTATTGTTTTGATAGTTTGGTACACTGATTGGTCCAACATCACAGTCGGCAAAAATACCAATGTACGCACTGTCGAGGTCCCTCCGCCCTTGATTGATAATCTTATACTCTACTATCGTGAAAGCCTCGGCATACGGATCGTTCCACGTATATGAACTCTGGATGATCTTCAATCTCATGGGAGTGTGCGGAGAAATATCTGTTCTCCCTGTATCCGTGTAGGTGCAGTAGAAATCATTATCCGAAATAGGCCTGAACGGCAACGAGGCTCCCCAATACGAATCCCAATTTGCAGGCTTGTTGAGTGTATCTTTCCCGTTGATGCGCCAAATGGAATCCTGAAGCGATGAGCCTGGATAGAACTCGTACAACGGAGTGATCCCACCGCCATAGCCTTCGTACGAAGTTGAAACAGCCTTTATTCTTGACGGTGGGGTAACAGTGGATGTGTCAAGCAGTGCTCCAACCCAAATCCCTCCACCAAATAGATGTTCTATTCTTTGGCCGACCGGATACTCCAACCCAAGAGATTCCGCCGGAGGAGTTGTTTGCGGATACGTTGTCTTCCCCAATGCACCTCTATTGTCCAGGGTCAACCTCATTGTGTATCCTTGATGTCGATACATAATATTTGGAGCAACGGCATTCCGGTTGGGTGCGTCAGCAATAGCATCAGCATGTTTCGCCGAATCGGGAGCAACACCCGGTGCAGCGAACGATGTACTGAATGCACTGAGTGAGAATAAAATCACTGTAACGGTCAATATGTTCTTGTACGATGTCATGCTATTAATCCCAATTTATTCTCATGCCGAGGGAAACTTGACGTGGTGAACGAAACACAAATGGTGGAACCCTGGAATCAAAGGACTGCCCCCCCCTACGGCCGGTCCACGTATAACCGACCTTGGTGTCAGGAGCATAATCTCCGTACGAAAGCGGGCTGCCTGTCAACGTATTAAACCCGCCTGCGTTAAGATCAACATTTCGACGATCCAGGAGATTTACAATATCAAGAGTGAATACCACGTTGAGCCGTTCGAAAAAATTGAAGCCTTTGTACAGCGACACATTAATCTCAGAAGTGTATGGGCCATCTCCGGTGTTTTTGAGATACAGATCTGCCAATGTCTTTCCAATATTGTATGGAGTATATGGGAACCCACTGCCAAAATTCCATGTCACGGAAGCACCCCAATTATTGATATTCAGACCGAGCACATCGTAGTCTTCTTTCGGACTAACCCGATAGCCGACAAACAGATTTACGGTATGTTGTTGATCGTAATCAAGTCTTGTCTCTCTTGGAAGTTGGAAGAGTTGTGGGCTTGCTTGCGCGGCAAACGGATCTGACGAGCGACCCTTTGCCAATTGGAATGTATATCCTAAACTCCCCGAATAGTGTTCACCAGATTGCTTTGTAACAATGATTTCAAAACCGCGGGCACTGGCATAATCAAGATTTACATATTGATCGACCTTCGAAAGCCTCCTCAGTGTCGCGTAATCAAACACATCCTTATAGAAACCTCGAATGCCCAGAGACAGATCATCGAAAATCAGTTGATCAAATCCCGCTTCATACTGCACAGTCCGCTGAGGCTTGAGAGATGGATTCCCGACATAGTTTCCACTAATAGTGGTGTTTACAGGATAGTGGAAATACTGATCGCGTTCAGGGTATTGGAGGAAGTGACCATAATTAAAGTAGAACACCGTCCTTGTAGAAATTGGATATCCTATGGAAAGGCGGGGGCTGAAGTTGCCTCGCGTGAACTGTTTCCAAAATGACTTGCCTACCCAGCCTGCATGTTCGGTATACTTTGCCGGATCACTTTCAGAATTGACGAGCTCCTCATACGCCCTGACATACGCTGGATCATTGACTTGGTTGCCAAGATAAAAGTAGTCATACCGGAGGCCCACGTGAACGTTGATTCCTGTCAGCTCAATGTTGTCCTGCAAATAGAACGCCCCTCGGCTGGGAATATTATCCGACACCCACCGTGCCAACCCCAAACCAGGATACGCTCCGCGTTGGGTACTATCCACTGTGCGATTCGGATCGAGCGGGAAAGAAATAGCCGTGGACTGTATCAACTCGTAATTGTACTCCGCTCCTGCCTTAAGAAAGTGAAGACGATGAACCTGGGAATTGTAGTCAAACTTCACATTCCACAACACGGAATGAGACGTGCTCCAACTCTGGCTGGTCCCAATATCGTTAAACCCGTCTTCATTGGCATCACGCAACGACAAATCGGTGATTGCTGAATATTGTGCAGGGGTTAGATCGCCTACACTGGATGTCTTATTCGATTCCAGGCGGCTCACATAGCCCTTCAGGAGAGAATTTGTCCCAAGTATGTGAGTCCACTGCAACACATTCTGCGTTGTCAATCCGATGTTCGTCAAGGTTGAGTCATAGAGGTTTTTCGAACCGTATGATCCCTCCAAAGGATGAGACGAATTTGCGTTTGCTCTATAGCTGAAGGCAAATTGATCGCTCTCACCTATTGCGTACGAAAGCTTGGTATTAAATGAAAAATCGTTATTCTGCTTGTCATCGTATTTGAAACCGGCATTGCTAAGTATATCACCAAAGAATCCAGCGAATCTCAATTTTCGTTTCAAGGGATGATAAAAACGGGATGTGTTGTACGCATATGGACCATCAGACTGATCAAAATTTCCGCTCATGAAAAATGTCAGCTTGCCTGGAACTTCAACCCCGATGGAAGGAAGAAGGTATGCGGTGATGGGTTCAGGACCTCCCACGTTTGCCGCATAATACCGTTCATTGTAGCCGCCGCTGCCGATTCCATCTGTGCGATACTGAATCGAACCGTTATAGGTTTCGCTACCCGATTTCGTCGTAATATTCACAACGCCGGATTGGGCATTACCGTACTCTGCATCAAGGCCACTACTTGAAACGCTGACAGACTGTATCGCATTCGCTGAAACTGAAACTGCACCTCCGGCTCCTCCCGTGGAGTTGCCGGAATACAATTGCTGTAGTTGCTCATTCGGATTCGTTGTTCCTGAAGCGTTCCCTGCTCCGCCAACATCATTGACAGCAACACCGTCAATCAGAATCTGTGTCTCATTTGCGCGCCCACCCCTGAGAAAAAGCTGCGAGCCAAACTTTACAACACCCGCCTGAAGCCCGAGAACGTCCTGAACGCCCTTTACATTCGGCAACTGTTCAATCTTGTCTTTATTGTATGTTTGGTCGCCACGGGTTTTTGTAACATCCACCAGCGGGGGATGACCTTCAACAGTTACTCCCTCAACTTCGATATCCGTACTTGCTAGTTTGAAGTTGAAGACCGCAGTCTCATCCGCTTCAATGACAACTTTTTTTCCTTCAATAGGCTGATAGCCAAGCAACGAAACCTTCAGAACGTACGTACCGGGCGTAACTCCAACGACCGAATACTCGCCCTTATCATTCGTGACGCCTCCGCGACCGCTGCCGCCAATTGAGACATTAACAAGAGGTAAAGGCTCACCTGTGGTGATGTCAGTAATTTTCCCTGATAGATTCCCGGTCGTTCCCGCCCATGCTGGAAGAACAGC
>JBGPGQ010000109.1:0-9418 GCA_041483995.1 Bacteroidota bacterium | reverse complement strand
GGAATTTCAACCCGAACGCGCATTGTTTCTTTGGAGGAAGAGAGAACGAGGTTCGTTCGGGTGCTCAGGACTCCCGCCCATGCCTGTATTTTCGCGAGCAATTTCTCCAGGGACGCTGTATTCGTGGTTCGGATTTTTAGCAAATGAGAGCCTTCGCCCGTTATTGCGTGACATTCAAGAACCTCATCAAGGCCCCGCGCATGTTCAAGGAATTGTGAGTAATGCTTTGAAGAATCCACCGTGACAAAAATGAACGCTGTTATATCTTTGCCTAGCTTTTGAGGATCGACAGTCGCGTGATAGCCGGTGATGATTTTAGCTTCCTCCAGCTTCGCCAATCGATCACTGACGGAAGGAAGCGACAGTCCGACGGAATCGGCCAGTTCATTCCGTTTCATCCTCCCATTGCGCTGGAGAATCTCAAGTAGTTTGGCATCAATGTCGTCAATCACGCGGATGAATGATATTACGGGCTATTACCTTATTTAATTAGGCAATTCACAAATACTACCTTTTAATATAAGGCACGGCGCTATCTTTGTCAAGTACAATTTGAGAATGGTGATAGCCACCACACAACGAAACGGGACAGGCACATATGTGCCCGTCCCGTTGAGAAATCAGCTTCTCTGTTGATGCTATCGTTTTGGTGTGGCTTTGCTGCGAAGGAGGCGAATAGCTTCAGGAATGTTCTTCGAACCGAAGATGAAGTTGCCGGCAACCAGCACGGTTGCTCCCGCTTCAACCACCAGTTGTGCTGTTGTGTCGTCAATGCCGCCATCGACTTCAAGCAAAACGGCCGGGTTTTTTTGCTTGATCATATCGGCCGTTTGTCTGAGCTTTTCAGTTGAATGCGGGATAAACTTCTGGCCGCCAAATCCGGGATTCACTGACATGATGAGGACGAGATCAACATCGCCAATAATCTCGCTTAGTGAAGATACAGGCGTGCCGGGGTTGATGCATACACCTGCCTTTGCGCCAAGTTCCTTAATCTGATGAATTGTGCGATGCAAGTGAGTACACGCCTCGACGTGTACCGTGATCCGATCCGATCCGGCCGAGCGGAAGCTTTCAAGGTAGGCATCAGCGTTTTCAATCATGAGATGTGTATCGAAAGGAAGTTTCGTAAGCTTTCGGATTGACTTGATAACCGGAGGACCGAACGAGATGTTCGGAACAAAATGACCATCCATTACGTCAAGATGAAGCCAGTCGGCGCCGCCAGCTTCTGCTGAAGCGATTTGGCCCTTGAGGTCGGAAAAATCTGCGGAGAGCAACGACGGAGCAATGGTTATCATGCTATTCAATGTTTGGGTGGATGAATTTCTTCCACAGGTTTGCCAACCTTCACAACAAATAAATCAACTGCCTGGCCGCCTGGCACCGGCTCGCCAGCTCTCGGAAACTGATCAACGACAGTGTTTGGCAGCAAATCAAAACTTGACTGGTACGTGATGTTTCCTACTTTTAGTCCATGTTGAGCCAATTGTTTCTCAGCTTCGGTGAGTGTTTTCCCGGTCAGTTCCGGAACGATACTCTCCTGTGTTTCCTTGCCCCGGCTAACTGTAATGCCAATGGACGATCCTTTCGCGACCGAGGCTCCAGGCTGGACGGCCTGTCCAATAATCGTGTTTTCCGGGTACATTTCCGACGTGGCATATTCAGTTTGTCCAAGGTGAAGACCGCTTCGTTCAAGCGTAATCTTCGCATCGCGTGTGGAACGACCCCGCAAAGCCGGAACAGCAACAAGTGCCTCCCCCTCGCTAATTGATAGATACACACGCCTTCCATATTTTACCTTATCATCGGCTTGTGGAATCTGTGCCACAACTGTGCCTGGCGGCTGCTGGGGATCAGGACGTGAGTCGGCCTGCACGGGCTCAAGACCTGCTGAATCGAGCACCCGGCGAGCTTCCTCAAATTTGAGGCCCGTAACCCTTGGAACTGCAAGGGTTCCACCATGATGGACGTACGCAGGCATTATGGCGTAATTCAACAAAAGGAAAAAAATGCAAAGAGAAGCAACAGTGTATTGTAATTTTTTGTTTGAAAAAACGGACTTCAGGACCTGGGTAACGCTGGCCATCGTACTTCCATATGAGAAATGTATTGGCTGTGAATATAAGAAAATGCGAACTGATTCACAATCACGCCTTATTGCAAAACATCAGTAATATTCTGATATTAAAAAGAAGGAAATTCCTCCATCATTGGTAATGTACGAATCCACCAGGGCTTATGCAGCAACTCCATAGCGAAATACTCAAGGCGTTGCTCTACTACGACATTTGGTCATATCCATTGACAATGCAGGAACTCTACACCTTCCTGCCTGTGAATTCGATGACGTTAGATGAATTCAAACGTAGCTTGCATGAGCAGGGAACAGGAGGAAAGGTACTTGAATATCAGGGCTACTATTTTGTAGAGGGGAAGTGTAACGCCATAGTCACGCAGCGCAAGACACGCGAACATCACGCAAAGTTGATGTGGAGAATGGCTCGCATCTCCGCTCACGTCATCAAACGTTGCCCGTTTGTTCGCGGAGTTTTTGTTTCAGGAGATCTTTCCAAGAACGTAACACACCCGAAAAGTGACGTCGATTTTTTTATTATTACCGCGCCGGGCAGGTTATGGATTGCGAGAATGTTGTTGATACTCTTCAAGAAAACCGTTCTCTTGAACAGAAGAAAGTTCTTCTGCCTGAATTATTTTGCAACAACCGATCACCTTACCCTTGATGAGCAGAACCTGTTCCTCGCAACTGAAGTTGCACACTTAAAGCCACTCTGTAACACAACATTGTTCCTGCAATATTTGAACGAGAACATGTGGATCAAGCGGTTTTTCCCAAACTTCGATATTGGCCTTATTCCGCTGCCGAGATCCAATGAGCGGACGAGCTTCATACAAAAGATTCTGGAGTTTCCATTCCGCTTCATTCCGGCAGACAAGCTTGATGAGTATTTGATGAAGAAGATGGAAGCAGTCTGGGCAAGGCGATATCCCGAGTTCGATGAGGAAACGCGGAGCAAGATTTTCCGATGTACGCGGCACGAGTCCCGCGCCTATGTTGGGAATTTTCAGGAAAAGGTACTTGCGCTCTACAGTCAGCGATTGAGGGAATTTGGAGTGGTTGAATGAGGGGGCTAGCTTGTGCCTTGTTACTCTCAGGCTTCCTGCTCTTGTCATCACCCGGTAGCGCATCTGTGTTGGTAACCCCTCAAGCAAGAGTTGTCTATGTTGTGACTGAACCACAACGGTTTTCACGGCGTCGCCGAGGGCATCACTATACCGGGTGGTAAACGAAGGTTCTGAATACACGATGGATAGCCGAGTTTCATGACCGATATTCTCTTCACACATTCGTACTTCCTCTACTTCGATCCCAAGGAGTACAAGGCGATGATGCCATACCCTCCGCTCGGAACGTTGTACGCAGCAAGTGTTGCACGCAATGCTGGATACTCGGTTTCACTCTTCGATAGCATGCTTGCAATGAGTGAAGAAGAGATTGTTCCATATCTCAACAAACACAAACCCAAAGTCGTCGTCATCTACGATGATGACTTCAACTATCTGACCAAAATGTGCCTGACACGCATGCGCGAGGCGGCGTTCAGGATGGCTGAGATTGCAAAGCGTGAGGGTTGTACCGTAATTGTACACGGTTCCGACTCGGTGGACCATCTTCAAGAGTATTTCGCCCATGATGCGGACTTCGTCATCTGCGGTGAGGGTGAACAAACGCTGATTGAAACACTTGATTACGTGTTCAACAAGAACAGGCCGATGGAATCCATCAACGGGTTGGCATACATGAGCAACGGCAGCGTCCGGCACAACACAGCACGTTCCGTTGTCAAAGACCTGGATACCATCCCCTTCCCTGCCTGGGACCTTGTCAACATCGAGCGCTACAGAAGCGTGTGGACAAAGCGGCATGGTTACTTCTCTGTGAACATGGTGACGACACGCGGCTGCCCGTATCATTGCAACTGGTGCGCGAAACCGGTCTACGGACAGGTGTACAACTCCCGCTCGCCGCGCAATGTGGTTGAGGAAATGATCTGGCTGAAGCAGACTGTGAAGCCCGATCACATTTGGTTCTGCGACGACATCTTCGGACTGAAACCCGGCTGGGTGTCCAAGTTCAGCGAGGAAGTCGTGAAGGAAAACGCTATCATTCCATTCAAATGCCTGGCCCGCGTCGATCTTTTGCTGAAGGAAAACGCTATTGAGAACCTGCACAAGGCGGGTTGTAAAACCGTATGGGTGGGCGCTGAAAGTGGTTCACAGAAAATTCTCGATGCGATGGACAAGGGAACCACTGTTGAACAGATTTATGAGGCAAGCCGCAAGCTCAAGCAAACAGGAATCCGTGTTGGATTCTTCCTCCAGTATGGCTACCCGGGTGAGACGCGTGAGGATATTGACCTGACATTGAAGATGGTAAAAGACTGCTTACCCGATGAGATCGGCGTATCCGTTTCCTATCCCCTTCCCGGCACAAAATTCTACGAAAACGTAAAAGCCCAGATGCACGACAAATACAACTGGACGGATAGCCAGGACCTTGCCATGATGTTTGACGGTACGTACACGCCGGACTTTTACCGTGTGCTTCACAAAGTAACGCACAAGAGGTTCAGGATTGCGCAGAGCGTGGAAATGTTGAAGCAAGGATTGATGAGGCCGTGGAGTGTTGGTGCACGACGAATTGCTGCTGCTGCGTATCATCGTGCAACATTGCCAAGATTAGAAAACGAGCTGATTGAATTGTCACATCGTACTCCAAACCAAAGATCGAATCTCAAATAGCAATTCTTAAACGTACTCGGAGCATGAATATGAACCGCAGCAGTATCTTCATCTTTTTCATATCCTTGTTGCTATTTCTCTCTTGCAGCACAGTTCCCATCACTGGACGAAAATCACTGAATCTCATTCCAAGTGGAGAAATGCTCTCAATGAGCTTCCAGCAATACGGCGATTTCCTCAAGGCCAACAAGCTGAGTACGGACAAGGAACAAACAGCAATGGTGAAACGTGTCGGGGGAAAAATACAGAGTGCTGTGGAACGCTACTTTGCTGAAAAGGGATTAAGCGATCAACTGAAAGATTACAAATGGGAAGTGAATCTCGTTGAGAGCAAGGAAGTGAACGCGTGGTGCATGCCCGGAGGAAAGATAGTCGTGTACACCGGTATCCTTCCCGTCACGCAAACGGAAGCAGGGCTTGCGGTTGTTATGGGGCATGAAGTTTCCCACGCTATCGCAGAACATGGCAATGAGCGAATGAGCCAGGGGCTGCTCGCGCAATTGGGTGCAGCCGGCCTGTCGGTTGCGCTTCAGAACAAACCGGAGCAAACGAAAAACCTTTGGATGTCAGCCTACAGCGTGGGTGCGCAATACGGTGCACTCCTCCCTTTCAGCAGAACGCAGGAGAGTGAGGCGGACGAGATTGGACTGACCCTGATGGCAATGGCTGGTTACAATCCAAACGAAGCGGTGAGCTTCTGGGAGCGAATGGCAAAGAGCAGCGAAGGTAAGGCACCGCCGGAATTCATGAGCACGCATCCTTCGGATGCAACTCGTATTGCTGATATCAAAAAACACGTGCCGGAAGCAATGAAGTATTACAAAGGTACATAGCTTTTGATGACCTGAACCATGTCCAAACTCTTGTTCCTTCAAAACTTAGATTACGAATTCCTCGGCCCCATGTACATCTCATCGATGGCAAGGAGGCATGGGCATGAGTGTAGGCTTGCGCTCGGCAATTCCATCACGGATTTTAGATCAGAGATGGAATCTTTCAAGCCCGATCTGGTTGGTTTCTCGATCATGAGCGGCAGCCATAAGTGGGGATTGGAAGTGGCTCGACAGATCAAAAAGGAATACAACATACCAAACGTCTTTGGTGGCGCACACCCCACGTTTTTTCCTGAATTTATCGAAGAGCCCGGCGTGGATATGATTCTGCGTGGAGAAGGTGAAGAATCCGTGCTCGAAGTTCTTGACCGAATGGAATCGAAGAAGTCGCTCACGGATATTCCCAACCTTTGGTATAAGAACGGTCAGGTCTATAAAAACGATGTCCGCTCGCTCCCCACCGATCTTGATGACTATCCCTTCCCCGACCGGACACTCTACAATGCACTTGATGGGAGACTTGACAGAAGCGTTCGCAATGTCATTACATCACGGGGCTGCCCCTGGCATTGCAGCTTCTGCTTTGAGGATGCTATGCGGGAAATTTATGAGGGCAAAGGCAAGTATGTCCGTATTAGAGAGATAGACCACGTCATCGAAGAATGCCTTCAGCTGAAGAACGCCACAAACGTCCGCACTATCTATTTTGCAGATGATGTATTCGGAATGAGCAGGAACTGGCTGTACGAATTCCTTCCCCGTTACAAAAGAAAAGTCGGGTTGCCGTTTATCTGTTTGGTTCGGGCTGATATTGTAGCATCCGACCGTGAATATGCATTCCGTTTGGCCGAAGGTGGCTGCAAGTCTGTCTTTTTCGGAGTCGAATCCGGTAATGAAGAGTTACGCAATAAAGTATTGGTGAAGCAACTTAGTGACCAGCAGATCGAAAGTGCAGCAACAAATCTTCACGATGCAGGCATTCCATTCCGCACGTACAACATTGTTGCGCTTCCCGGAGAGACGCTCGCCGATGCATTCTCGACGGTCGATCTGAACATCAAAATCAAAGCGGATTATCCCTGGTGTTCGGTGTTTTCACCTTTCCCTGGAACAGCTCTCACATCCTACGCCGTTGACGAGGGGTATCTTGATAGGGACTTCGATCCTGAACAGCTTTCGCGCTCGTTTTTCACAGACACAAAGTTGATTGGTGAGTCAAGCCGTGAGCTGGAGAACCTGCAAAAATTCTTCCAAACCGCCGTGCTTTGGCCGGTGACGTTTCCACTTATCAAGCGAGTGATACGCTTCCAGCCGAATGTACTTTTCACGTTCTGGTTCGGACTTGTTTACTTCTATGTGTACCTCAAGAGCGAGCAGCGTGGTTTCTGGCGAACGTTGAAATTTGGAGCCAGGAATTGGAGACATGTGTTGGCGAAAGAATAGTGTGAAGAGTTTATGATTCTGGATCAAACAACATCGCTCATGGAAGCATTCATCGAAGAAACCCGTCGCGCATTTGATACAGCAGCAACAGTCTATGATCGCGAGTATGAAGGACTTTATGGCATCCGGCGACTCCGTTCGATTGTTTCTTCGGTCTACCTCAAATACTTCGGTTCATCCGGTGAATTGCTGGAACTCAATTGCGGCACAGGTACCGACGCAATTTTTCTTGGCAGCCGGGGCTTAAGAGTTCTGGCAACAGACTTGTCACCAAATATGATCAGTGAAGTTCAGCGGAAGGTAACTTCGCTCGGACTGGATGGCAAAGTAAACGCTCGTGTACTTCCGTTTGCCGAACTTGGCACGTTGCGTGGAATGTCGTTCGACGGGGCATACTCAAATATGGGTGGGATAAACTGCGCTTGGGAGATCAAACCAATTGCCGATCATCTCGCAGGTTTAATCAAAGGGAATGGATACTTCATTGCTACGGTAATGCCCGACTTCTGCTTGTGGGAAACTCTTGCCTTCCTGGCACGAGCGCAATGGAAGAAAGCATTTCGCCGTAAGAACAGGTCCGGATGCGCTGCTCAACTTCATGGTGGCATCGTTCGGACATTCTATCATAATCCAGAACACTTCAGCAAGGCCTTCTCACCTCATTTTGAAGTTGTAGAGTTGATGGGTCTGAATATTTTTACTTCGCCACCAAACTCACCTGCAGCGTATCGATTGTTTCCGAGACTCATGCGCATGATGGAGCGCCTGGATAACGCCATTAGCCACGCATATCCTTTCGCTTCTATCGGTGATCACTACCTGATTGTGTTGCGCAGAAGGGTCTCATGACTGTTGCAATAATGCGTATGATCGATCGCTTCGCTGGTATCCCACTTTGTTGGCTTGCCGGAATGTGGATTGCCCTTTTCCGTCGAAAGAATCGACAGAAAGCGATAGAGAAGTGGAATACTATTCTCGTGATGAAATTTTTCGGGATGGGAAGTATTCTACTTTCGACGCCTTTTCTTACTGCACTACGACGTCAGTTTCCTGAAGCCCAAATTATCTTTTTGACATTTGACACGAACAGAGAATTGTTGGCAAAACTTTCTACACCCGACATCAAACTTACGATTGCCACAAACTCGTTCAAAGCCTTTTTCAAGGACACTCTCTCAGTGATTCGAGCGCTCCGATCGGGATGCGTTGATGTCGTTTTTGATCTTGAATTCTTTTCCAAATTCTCGACCCTCATTTCAGTCATCTCCGGTGCTGCTGCCCGCGTTGGTTATGACCTGCCGGCCCGATGGAGGAGAAGCAACATAACTGTCCCCGTGTCGCTTGATCATAGCGCTCATGTTGTTCAAACATTTTGCCGGCAGCTTGAAGCATGTAGAATCCCTGCCGAAATTGATGGTACACTCCAGCAGTTACTCGCAACACATGCCGAAGACGCTTCAATGGAAAGAAAACTAAACATCGGTACGAATGGTTTTGAAATTATTTGTGTGAATATCAATGCAGGTTCAACGTCTCTTGAACGACGTTGGGCCCCTGAGCGGTTTGCTGAAGTGGTTCTGCGCATGATGCACGAAAGCTCGTCGCGTAAGTTTGTTTTCATTGGAAGTTTCGACGAGCGAAACTATGTGCAAGAGCTGCTCGATGAATATCCCTTATTACGGCCTGTGTCGATCAATAGCGCAGGCCAGCTTTCAATTGGCGAACTGATTGCATTGTTTCAGAGAGCGAGCGTATTGCTCACGAACGACAGCGGGCCAATGCACATTGCAGCTTCAACGGGAACGCCTGTCGTTGCCCTGTTCGGGCCTGAGTCACCGCAGTTTTATGGACCATTGGGAAGAACAAAAACGGTGTACAAGGCCATCGGGTGCAGTCCCTGTTTGAATATATACAACGCAAAACTCTTCGTCTGTCCGTACAATGCACGGTGCATGCATGAAATTTCAACTGGTGAAGTGCTTGCCGCCATCAATTCCATCACCGCTCCAATTGCGACAAGTATTCATTGAAATCGATGCTTCATTTTCCGCACCCGGTTTATGCAAACATAATCCTCATTCCCATTGTTGTACTCATTGTGTACCGTGGTATCCTTCCGGGATTCACTCAACTTGATACCGACTTCCCAAACTACTACACGGCAGGTCGGGTTGCCGCTGAAGGAAAAGACATTGCGAAACTGTACGATGACAACTGGTTTCAACAACGAATGTATGCAGAAGGCATACACCAACTCGGCAGATTTTCTCCTTTTCCCCCTCCTACTGCTCTCGTGTTTATTCCTTTTGCTCAGCTTT
>JBGPGQ010000108.1:0-9545 GCA_041483995.1 Bacteroidota bacterium | reverse complement strand
GTAGCCGCAACCACACGCGTGTCCACTGTGAGCGGAGTATTGCCCCCTACACGCTCAAACGTTTTCTCCTGCAGTACGCGTAGAAGCTTGGTTTGAACTCCGGCTGAAATGTCACCGATTTCATCGAGGAAAAGTGTCCCCGTGTGTGCTTCTTCAAATCTTCCCGAACGCTGACGTACCGCTCCGGTGAACGCGCCTTTTTCATAGCCGAAGAGTTCGCTCTCAAGCAGGTTTTCGGGTATGGCCGAGCAGTTCACAGCAACAAATGGGTTCGCCTTCCGTTTGCCATTGAAGTGAAGTGCGCGGGCAACGAGCTCTTTCCCTGTGCCGCTTTCTCCTTGAATCAGGATTGTAACATCAGTATCGACAACCTGCTGGATCTGGCGGATGACTTCTTTCATCTTGTCGCTTCGGGTTATCATATTCCCGAAGCTGTAGGTGCTTTGCAGTTCAGCACGCAACATCTTGAGCTCGCGGTCCTTGTGCAGCGAATCCAGTGTCCGGCGAATTTTGATTAACAGTTCTTCGTTATTGGTCGGCTTGGTAAGGTAATCAACGGCACCGAGACGCATTGCCTCCACCGCCGTCTGGATTGACCCAAAACCGGTTACCATGAGCACGGATAGGTCAGGCCATTCCTTTTTCACCTGTTGCAACAGAGCGATCCCGCTCATTTGCCCCATGACCATATCGGAAAGAAGCAGATCGAATTCCTCCCCACGGAGTTTCGTAAGCCCATCTTCACCGTTCGTCGCCAATGTAACGCGATATCCCTCGTCTTCCAACAATGTCTTGGTTGCCACGCGAAAAGCTTTGTCATCATCAACCACAAGAATCCGTTCTCGCTGCGAAATTGCGCTCCCACCTCCCGGCATGATTTCTTTAACCATTGGTTTCTCCGGCGGTCGGAAGTTGTACTGTGAATGTTGTCCCAGTCCCTTCAATGCTTGTCACTTCAATCGTCCCTTCATGCTGTTGCACAATCCCGTAGCTTACCGAAAGCCCAAGCCCAACCCCGCTGACTTCCTTTTTCGTGGTAAAAAATGCGTCGAATATTTTCCCGAGATGCTCTTGGGGAATTCCAACACCGGTATCACTAACATCAACCCGCACGTATCCATGGCGCACGTATGGTCTAATTGTGATGCGTCCACCATCAGGCATCGCGTCACGGGCATTGAGAATAAGGTTGAGAAAAACCTGCTTTAGCTTGTCACGCGATCCGTGAATGTTCGGTAATTCAAGAGGTGTTTCCAATACGATCTCAATCTTTTGCTTTGCAAGCGGCTCTTCGTTGGTTTTCACAAGTTCAACAAACATCTCTTTGAGATTGACATCTTCTTTTTCAAAGCGAACTACTGAGACTCTGTAAAAATCAAGCATCTGTCGTGTGAGCTTTGCCATGCGTGTCACTTCCTCCAGCGCCACGGTGACAAGTTCCTTCGCCTGGACGCTGCCGTTCATCTTGCGAAGAGAGGACTCCAGCAAGCTTTGAATATTATGAATTGGATTGTTGATTTCGTGCGAAAGCTGCGCAGTCATTTTCCCCGTTACTGCCAGCCGCTCACTCTGGACCAATTGCTCTTGCGCAAGTCGCAGCCGGGTCAAGGCCTGTTCCACTTCCTTGTTCCGCTCGGAAAGACTCCTATTAACCTGGTCAAGCTGACCAATTTTTTCCTTCAACGACACTCTCATGTCGTCGAATTTGCGGGCAAGGAATGCGAGTTCGTCTCGCGAATGTCCCTTTCCAGCGGCAGCAATCCCGGCCTGCTGGGCTGAAGGAATCGTGTACTCAAGATTGCCGCGACTAATCTCTGTGGTTGCGGCGACCAATCGTTCAATTGGCTGAGCAACGACGCGCGCAAACATAAGTGAGGCAACCGCAAGGGCCAGCACTGTGAATGCGATGAAAATAATAAGTGAGCGCCGCCAGTTCTCTTCTGCCGCCTTCGAGACCTTTTCAAAAGAAACCCATAGATCGGTTGCGCCAAGAGTGTACCCAATAGGAACGGCATGGCACTTCTGGCAAACCGAGGAAGCGTTGAACGGAATAACAGCCCGAAACCGTTGACCATATCTTGAGAAAATCGGCTTTCCGGTTCTAAGAACTCCAACTTCAATCTCGTCATCAGGTTTGACCTTCTTATACCTCGTCTCGAGACGTTGCAATCGCTCGGGGGTAAGAAACTGGTCGCGCAATTTGAGGTCATTGATAAGTATATGTGCCGTATCAAACTGCTGAATGTCATTCACACGCACAAGAAAGCTCTCATCCACCTTCGAATCGTTCACCATCATTGTCACAAGCGACTCTTTAATAATATCCGCGTATGTTTGTGCGGCAACCTGCGCTTGCTCCATCATCTCCTGTTCTTGAAAATGATTCTGCAGCAGAACGCTGATGGAGACAAACACCAGAAAAAGGGGAACAATCCCGAGAAGGATTTTTCTGGAAAGAGGCAATCTTTGAAAAATGGACATCGTAAAACCAGTCTCCTATACCTGATCAGTAACTTGCGAAAAGGTACCCATTTGAGCCTTGAGAATCAACGCAGCACGTAATTGCTAAATGCAGACGGACCCTCAATAGTTCCAGTCGTGTATTGTTTCTGCAGTTCATTATTCTATATTTTGCTATATGTTTCTCTCGCGGACATGACCATGCAATTGAGCTCTACAACGTTGGCACTGCTTGAAACACTGGACACAGTGTCAGGCAGGAAGCTGTCAAGACAAGAGGACCTTGGCACTCTTATCGAGCTTGCTGCGATGAATCAGCAACAGTCTGAGTTGAATGATCTTAGTTTTTTGGCAAAGTTTGTTTCCAAGACATACGGTATTATGGAACGAATCGGGAGGGGGGCTGAGGGCTATGACAAGCTTACCCAGCAGTTCACTGAAAACATGGAAAAAGGAAAAACGCTCCTGCGCGTACTCATCGGGACGGGCTCAGCTGATGTTAAACATCAATTTGAATCCACCTATTTTGCAATGACACCATCTGCTCTACAAGCTCTTCTTGAACTCTTTTATAGTCTGAGCTGGTATAAAAACTGGCAGATTGACAATCGAAGCACACCGCCCATTCCTTGAAACCCGCAAGGAAAAATCGTACATTGAATCATGGCTCGATCATTTCCCCCCTGGCGCATTGCCCTGTTCGTATTTGTTATTGCATCCATTTTCTGGCTTGGCGGACTAACCAGTCGTACAATCATCGGAAACGAAATGCTGAAGCCGGGCACTCTCGAATTTGAAGAATACCTTGTACCGGAAGCGGAAGCCGAGATTTTTCGTCTTCTTTCGTTGACTTCACTCGTTGTCATCATCAGCTATGGCATTACGCTTGCGAGCAGTATTGTTTTTCTTGCGACATCTCCCTTCAAAATGAAGGAGCACGGCTGGCTCCTCATGAGCGCGATCCTATTTAATCTTTTCGTGCCGGTGGAGATTTTTACCATTTCAATTGATGCAAAGATGATCTACAAGGAATTTTTCACCACCGCTGACAATGAGGCATTCAGAGAATTATTCATCGCACATGAGGGCGCCCTTGCCGGTACGCCTCTCATTGCACTTCTCTGTTACTTCACGATTATCGCGCTCACCATATTCCAGCCATTACGAAAGACATCACCGCCAACTGCATGAAACACGAGGAAATAATAACGGAACTTCAGGAGCTTGCAAACCAGCTTGGCGTTAACATTCGCTATGAGAAGGGTGACTTCGAAGGAGGCTATTGCATATTGAAGGAAGAGAAAGTCCTGCTTGTCAACAAACGGCTCCTTCCGCCCAAACGAGCCGCAATTCTCGCCGTTGCAATGCACGAGATCGGCTTAGAGAATGTATTTATCAAACCCGCTCTCCGCGAATACATCGAGGATGAAGTAGACCGCGCAGTGAGAGCTGCCAAATGATTAAAGCCGTCATTTTCGATCTTGACAATACGCTTGTCGATTTCATGAGCATGAAGCGCCAGGCAATTACTGCCGCGATTGATTCCATGATCGATGCCGGGTTGAAACTCCCACCGCAGGAAGTCCAGACGCGCATTGACGCCATCTACAAGGAACGCGGGATTGAATTCCAGAATGTGTTCGATCAACTCCTCTACGATGTCTTCCAAAAAGTAGATTACAAAATACTTTCCGCCGGTATTATTGCATACAGACGTGCCCGCGAGGCTGCGCTTGTCCCTTACCCCCATGTAAACATGACACTTGTTGCGCTGCTCAAACGCAGCATCAAGCTCGCGGTGATCTCCGATGCTCCAGGACGTGAAGCCTGGCTCAGACTATGCTACCTCAACTTCCATCAGATAATCGATCATGTGATCACGTTTGATGACACCGGCGAACGCAAGCCAAGCCCGGTTCCATTTCGTAAAGCGCTCGATCTGCTAAACGTCCAGCCGCATGAGGCTCTCATGGTGGGCGATTGGGCGGAACGAGATATGGTTGGCGCAGCCAAGGTCGGCATTACCACTGTGTTTGCACGATACGGCGATACGTTCGGAACTCAGGAGAGCAACGCAAACTATGACATCAACGACGTGTCGGAATTGTTACAAGTGATCGACAAAGAAAATTCCTTGAAGAGATAGTCCGCGATGGTTAAGGGTATCGGTGTAGATATTATTGAGGTCTCAAGGATACGGCAGAGCGTTGAAACAGCCGGTGATCGCTTCCTGCAAAAAATATTTACACCAGAGGAAATCAAGTACTGCAAATCAAAGCGGAATATGTACCAGCATTTCGCCGCCCGCTTCGCGGCAAAGGAAGCAGTAAGCAAGGCGATGTCCACCGGATGGGATAAGGAATTTCTCTGGAAGGACGTCGAGGTTATGAACGATCCATCCGGCCAGCCGCGGATTACGCTTCATGGCAGGGCGGAACAACGACTGGCAGATTGCTCCGTTCTGCTCACACTCTCACATTCTGACAGCCACGTGGTGGCAATGGTATTGATAGAAACCCCCTAAAACCATGGCCTGCCGATGTTTTCGCTGATTAGGCTGGTTGCATATCAAACGTATATTGTGTATTTTTTTCAGGCATTTGTTCGGTCTCACTCCTGCGAGGTTCCATGAAGTCTCTCGGTATCAAAAAGTTGTATTACTCAATCAGCGAAGTCAGCAAGATAACTGACCTCGAACAATACGTGCTTCGGTACTGGGAATCGGAATTTGAACAACTGAAGCCGGCAAAGAACCGCGCAGGAAACCGGATCTACACCAATCGTGATATCAAGCTCATCCTCTACATAAAAAAACTTCTCCGCGATGAGCGCTATACGATTGAGGGCGCCAAACAAGTCCTAAAGACCTACACGCCTGACACCGACACGGGAGAACAATTGGTATTGATCGATGCACCGGGACCCCTACCAAAGATCAAGGACGAGCAGTTAAGGGCCGACGTGCTTGAAGTGAAGAGTTTCTTGGAAGAGTTGTTGGCAAAGTTGAATTAGTGCCGTTCCAACTAAATCTTGGGACGCCAGGTATTGATTTTTTGTAGTCGGAACGAGCACTGTGCCCTGTTGTATAAGCATCGTTTAGTTGGAGGGCACCAGTAAACGGAGCGTAGCGCAGTTCCGTCCCGCTAATGCGGGACGAGAATCCACGTCCCTTCGGGACGGGACCCGGTAGCGCACCTGACCAATGTTCTATGTATACATCTTAGAAAGCTTGAGCAACGGCTCATTCTACGTCGGTCAAACTAATGACCTCGTGGTACGAGTTAAGAAGCACAACAAAGGTGAGGTCAGGTCAACAAGACAAAAGATTCCATGGAGACTCGTTTACAGCGAAGAGTATCCGACACGGAGCCAGGCAATGCTCAGAGAACGAGAAATCAAATCCAGGAAAAAGAGAAAATTTCTTGAGGGTTTGATCCTATCGAAAAGCAGCGCAGTGCCGTCCCGCTCCTGAGTTCGAACGGAGAATGCGGACGAGCCTAGCGCACCTTCACCATAAGAGTCAACCAGCAATAAAAAGAACAATTTGAAATAACGGAGCGTAGCGCAGCCCGGTAGCGCACCTGAATGGGGTTCAGGGGGTCGGGGGTTCAAATCCCCCCGCTCCGACTAGATAGGAACGGACGTACGTTGAACAGATAGTTTTTACACGCGCTTCATGTGAAAGACAAGGAACGGGTTCTCAGCCGTAGGGCTGATCCGCCTCGGGCGGAAAATCCCGCCGCTCAGACACCAAAGGCATCAGCATTTTGTTGGTGCCTTTTTGTTTGCCTACTCTGCCTCAACCAAGCATCCATTTCGACCGTTGTCTTCACCACGAGTACCCCTTGGACTTCAGCAATTGTTGCGCGTCCGGTGATCCGAGACGCGCGGCATGCTGGAAGTTCTCCAGCGCGGCGTCAGTATTGCCAAGGTCCAGAAGCACAACACCAATGTTGTTGTATGCGCTTGCATAGTTGGGGGAGAGCTTCACTGTAGTCTGAAAACACTCCAGGGCTTTTCCGCGATCACCTTTAAGATACAAGGCATTCCCAAAATTGTAGTACACGTCAGGGTCAGAGGGGGCCAGTTCTGCCGCCTTCTCATACAATGAAATCGCTTCATCAAGTTGGTTGCGTGTAACGAAGAGATTGGCATAGTTTACATAGGCACTCACGTATGTTGAATCGATCATGATAGCATCCGCATAATACTTCGCTGCCGAATCGGGCATCTGCTTGCGCTCGAATGCGATCCCGGTATTATAGAGAGCCCCGGGATATCGCGGCCACAGCGCAACCGCTTTCCCGAGTGACTCGATTGCCCTATCCAAATCGTTGTTCTCCAGCAACGCCTGACCAAGACTCCCGTGTGCCATCGGAGATGACGGAGCTTTTTCCACTGCATAGCGAAACAATGTTTCCGAATCCTTCCAGACTGCTGTCTGCTGCCTACTCATGTACGCCCAAGTCAGGAAAATAATAACAACGCCCGGCATCCATGCTTGCAAGCGTGTTCTGTTCCTCTCAACCGCGAACTTGGCCACGCCCGCCCCTGCTAAAATGAAAAGACTCATCGTAGGAACATAACTGTACCGGTCAGCCCAAGGCTGGATCCCTGCTGATAGCCCGGTGATCGTAGGAAGAATGCCGACGACATAACAAAGCCACGCAATTAGCCATTGCTTGTTTCCGCGTCGCGCCTGAACAAAAGCTAGAATGGTAACAGCTGTGCTCACAAGAAAGCCCACAACCATCCATGAGATATCGGGGATATCGTACACTGGCGCAAGATTGTTTGGCCACAGAATTTTCACCGGATAGAATATCAACGTGTAGAATGGCAGGAGTATTTTCTCAAAACCTGAAAGCCTGAACACAATGTCGCTTGCCGTTCCGTCTTTCGCTGCAACAGCAGATACAGCACCGAAGACCAACGCAAGGAGGAAAAACGGCAGTTTCTCCTTGAGGCGCTCACGCCAGTTGTCCTTTGGAAACAGTAATGGATCAAGAAGCAAAAAAATCACCGGAAGAACGACCGCAGTGGATTTTGAAAGCAATGCCAACAGGAGACAGGCAAGGGAGAGCGCGTACCAGCGTCTGGCGACTTGAGATTCTCGTCTCATAGCATACAAGATGTACGCAATGACGGAAGAGAGGGAGAATAGTGCAAGCAACAGATCTTTTCGATCGGACACCCACGCAACAGATTCGGCCCGGAGAGGATGGATTGAAAAGAGCGCCGCAGCGACAAAAGCGCCCGCAAGTTCGGAAGTTGTGCTGGCCCTAAGCGTACTCGCACCACGGGAAGCATCACCACCTGCATGAATCGCGCGAAAGAGAATCAGAGAAAGGGAAAAAAGCAACACAGAGTTTACAGAATGCAGCATCACACTCGTCAGATGATGACCCCATGGATTCGCCTTCCACACAGCATAGTCGATTGCATGTGAAAGCAGCGTGACCGGGGTGTACGAATGAAAATACGGGTGGGAAAACAATTGCAGAACACTCGTTGCGCCAAGCGACTGGATCGCTGGATTCGCATACACGTATGTGTCGTCGTCATACGCGACGAACTTGTTGTCCAGCGCAGGCCAGAAGACGATCCATTGCAGGATGACAAGAACTGCACACGCAAGCAATATACGCGATGAATCATTCATACAATCATGATCCGAACGATAGCGCTCCCTCCCATATGCATACTCAACTGGGTCCCAATCGTAATGCCTCTAGTACATGCCATCGCTCGTACAGAGTTTCGACCCTGTTCTTCGCGACAGCGAGTTCTTCGGTCAATTGAGTGATTTGGTCCCCATGCTTTTCATAGAAATCGTGTGTTGAGAAAATCGCTTCGATGCGTTGCACTTCCGTCTCCGCTCGCATGATATCATGTTCGATTGTCCCGAGCTCCTTCGTCTCCTTCCATTTCAATTTGTTCTGTTGTTTATTTGGTTGGGCATTTAGACTCGCCTCTCGGGTCTTTGCTGCTTCAATTTTGTTGGATTGCTCCATGGCTTCAGCAAACCGCACATTGCGTTTCTCAATATAATAGTCGTAGTCACCTTCACTAAAATGCACATAGCCATCTCCTTCAAACGCGAGAATGCCGTTGCACACGCGATTCAAAAAATACCGGTCATGACTCACAGCAATAACACATCCGTCGAACCCTGTCAGCCCTTCTTCCAGGACGCGGAGCGTTGCCAGATCCAGATCATTCGTCGGTTCGTCAAGGATCAGGAAATTTCCTCCGTTCTTCAATATCTTTGCAAGCAGGAGTCTGCTTCGCTCCCCACCGGAGAGGTTCTCCACCTTCGTATTCATCCTGTCATCGGTAAACAGGAACCGCCGGAGATACTTCCACACCGTCAGACGTTCCTCGTCAAAAGGAATCCACTCCCTCCCCTCGCCAATTTCCCGGAGAACTGTGTTCTTATCATTCAGCGTTACTCGCGATTGGTCGATATAATTGAACACTGTTCTATCACCGACTTCCGTGTGGCCTTCAGTAGCTTCAAGTTCTCCCAAGATGATTTTCAACAATGTGGTTTTGCCAAGGCCGTTGCGGCCAATAATTCCCAACTTCCTTTTCTTGTCGAAATTGAAATCCAACCCCTCGAACAATTTCCTTCCGCCTAACTCCATTCCCACATTTTTCAGGTTCAGTATTTTCGATCCAAGACCTGCCGCTGGAGGAATAATCAATTCAACCTCGGCTTCAGCTTCATATCCTCCCTTTTCGACCGATTCAAAATAATTCTTGAGTCTGCTTTTCGATTTGGTTCTTCGCGCCCGCGGCCCTTTGCGCACCCATTCAAGCTCCCTGCGCAGGAACATTTCCCTCTTTCTCTCTTCGGTCTCCATTTGAGATTGCCGTTCGGCTTTATCCAGCAGAAAGTCGGTGTAATTCCCCATGTGCGAGTGACAGGTACCGTCCGATAATTCGACGATCCTGGTCGCAATCGAATCCAAAAAATACCTGTCATGCGTTACGAACAAACATGCCCCGGGATAATTCGCCAGGAATTCCTCCGTCCACTCAATTGATTCTGTGTCGAGATGATTGGTCGGTTCGTCGAGCAT
>JBGPGQ010000107.1:0-9561 GCA_041483995.1 Bacteroidota bacterium | reverse complement strand
TACCAACGAAGAAACCGTTGTCTCTGGCTACCAGGGTATTATGCCTTCTCTCCAGATTCGAAATAACTTGGAACAAAAAACACTTGCCATTGGTTGAACCATTGTACTCACGAACAAGTGGGAAACAGCCATACCTTGTATGAACCTTTGATGAAACCAGAATTAAAAGACTTTCATGGTAACTTTCCGCTTGCATACTACGACCATAGTCGTGTATCTTATGTCCAGTTCAAGACAAGCCTGTTATTCCTAAATTATCGATCTCGTCCTTAATTCACTATCAAACAATATTTTGGAAGAGGGTATCATGAAAACACAATTAGCTCTGGTTGCACTCTGCATCGTTCTGGTGATCGGATGCAGCAACAAGGAGGAGGAGTTGCAGAAGCAAGTCGCCAAGCTCCAGGGGGAGCAAAGCACGCTTCAACAAAGCATTACTGACAGGGACAAGTATTTCGAAGATGTGATGAAATCAGTAAACGAGGTCTATGCGGACCTTGAAAAGGCTCGTTCAAAAGAAGCACAGCTTGTTGAACGAACCGGCGGGCCCGAAGGACCGGCCCAGATTACGAATACCGACACACGCCAGAAGTTGCTGCAGAATATCAGCGACATCGGAGCAGGGCTGAAAGAAAACCGGAAGAAGATCAGCGATCTTCAGGGAAGGATGAAATCGTTCCGGGGAGAGATTGCAGGCTTGAAAAAACTCGTCGAAAACCTTAAGCAATCGTTGCAGGAGCGTGAACAATCCATTGCACAACTCGAGACCAAAGTTCAGGGCCTTGAATCCACAGTGGCAGAAAACGTGAAGACGATTTCAGAGAAGGAAAGCGTGATCGACAGACAGAAGAGGATGATAAGCACAGCGTTCTACGTCGTTGGCACAAGGAAGGAGCTGGAGGAAAAAGGCATCATTACCAATGAGGGTGGATTCCCCTGGGGCCTCTTCGGATCCACGACCATTCTGGCAAGCGGCGTTGACCAGTCCCTTTTCACTCCAATAAGCAAGACCGACGACAAGACGATCTCCGTCCAGGGAACGATCAAGGAAATCCTCCCCCACCGTAGTGAGGAGTTCTTCACGACAGCACACCCGGAAGAGAGTCAATCCGCCTTGACCATCGTCCAGCCCGATAAGTTTTGGCAGGATAACTACCTTGTTGTTGTCGTTGACTAGATAGATTTCATTCCACAGATTCTGAGAACCCCGGCCAGCACAATGCTGGCTGGGGTTCTCGTTGTGCCAGTTTGAAACACAACTCTCGTATCGCCGTATCAGTGGTTGAGGATTCGCCATGAAACTAATCATTGTAATAGCATTTCTTACCGCATTTGCCGGCGGGCAGTGGCATGAAGAACCCGCAATCAAGAAATCCTCCACAAACCTGAGAGATGAAGTCAGGCAGATCATTGCACCGAAATGCGGCAGTTGTCATACCTCGTCGCTGCCAACCGCAAAGCCGGGCGCAATCAAAATCTTTGACCTCAAACGTAACGATTGGCCCAGCACAATATCTTCCCAGCAGTTCGAGAAGTTCAAGGGCCGCTTGTCGGGTGAGAGCGACAACATCCGGAAAAAGATTGACAAGCTCGTAGAGTCTGAGCTGGCCCAAAGGAAGAATTCACCTCGTTAAACTCGCAACAAATCTGATGAGTTTATTCTTCTTACTTTCTTTTTGAAAAGAAAGTACGCAAAGAAAACATTCGGAATCGCAACGCACGTCATTGTTGATACAACCTTTTGTACAATGCGATTGCGGTCAAGGTAAGTTCAGGGAAGAACGCAATCGCAAAGCGATAATTGACATATACTACCGCACGCAGCCTGCGATTCCGAGGCCTATGGCTTTGGTAACGGACTGAACTTTGCAATTCAAACAACAAGCAACGATGCCTCTGTAGCCCGGACGAAGTCCAAGGTCGGAATTGCATTTCAAGGAAGCCTGCCATATTCAAAGAGAGTGATGCAGTTTCGGGAGGATTTCTTTGAGCCAAAGGCTCCCTCCGCCTCTGGCGGAGGGACTTTCTTCCTCGGAAAGAAAGTACGCACAATTGAACCTGTTTGATGTTTGCAGTATATTCATGGCGCACCCATAAGGAGAACCCATGAATCTTTACGTCGGCACAAGCGGCTACAGCTATAAGCAATGGAAAGGGAATTTCTACCCCAAAGATCTCTCCGACAAAGAGATGCTGAGCTACTATGCGAAGCAGCTTCCAACGGTGGAGATCAACAACACGTTCTACCGCCTGCCAAAAGAGAGCGTCCTCGCGTCATGGGCTGAGCAAGTGCCTGCTGATTTTCGCTTCTCGATCAAAGCGTCCCAGCTTATTACACACATCAAGCGCCTGAAGGAAGCGGGCGATGAGACGGAATACCTCCTCCGCACGGTTCAGACACTTGCTGCGCGCCTCGGCGTCATACTTTTCCAGCTCCCACCCAATCTCAAGAAAGATCTGCCACGACTTGAGCAATTTCTGAAACACATACCTGGCGATGTGCGTGCGGCATTTGAATTCCGTCATGCCACATGGTTTGAGGATGATGTCTTTGCATTGCTGCGAACCAACGGATGCGCTCTCTGTATTGCAGATGCAGACGGCGAGCTTGAGATTCCGTTTGTTAGCACAGCGAATTGGGGATATTTGCGGCTGCGAAGGGAAAATTACTCAGCGGCCGATTTGAAGAATTGGATGAAGAAGGTTCAATCGCAGGAATGGAATGATGTTTTCGTTTTCTTCAAACATGAGGACGAAGGAACTGGACCGAAGTTAGCCGGGCAATTTTTGAATCTTGCCGGAAACACGCCCAACAAATCTGCCACCATCAGCAAACGCAAAAAATAGATCCGCTGCGATCAAGTTTCAATGAATGCCAACCTCAAAAACCTGACCTTCCTTGCCACAAAATCTTCGGGCAAAGTAAGCGCTATCTTATTGCAACCTGATGACGCTGTTTGGCTACTCGTTCTCAGTCACGGAGCAGGCGCGGGCATGCGTCATCCATTCATGGAAGCGATTGCACGACAACTTGCTGAGAATGGTATTGCAACGTTTCGCTACCAGTTTCCTTACATGGAACAAGGCAGCAAAAGACCCGATCTAAAACCGGTACTTCTTGGCACCGTTCGTTCCGCGGTTGAAGCTGCAGTGAAAGCTGCTAACGGACTACCACTGCTTGCCGGAGGGAAATCGATGGGGGGACGAATGACTTCGATGGCAGCGGCTGAAGACGCGTTGCCGGGAGTTCGCGGATTAATATTCTTTGGATTCCCTTTGCATCCGGCCGGAATGCCTTCGGCAGATCGCGCAAAGCATCTGTCCGATGTGAATGCACCAATGCTCTTTCTTCAGGGTACACGCGACACGCTTGCCGATTTGAAATTGCTGAAGCCCGTCTGTACGAAGCTTGGCAAGAGAGCCACCCTGCATGTTATCGAGGGTGGAGACCATTCGTTCCACGTTCTCAAAAGTTCTGGTCGCACGGATGCGCAGGTTCTTGATGAGCTTGTCCTCACCACAAAATCGTGGGCTTCCAAATTATTGTGAAAAACTACTTGCCAAACTTTCGTTGAACTTCCTTGTACCGGAAGCAATCAACCGTGTGGTCATTCACCATGCCAACTGCTTGCATGAATGCGTAGCAGATCGTTGACCCCACAAACCGGAACCCTCGCTTCTTCAAATCCTTGCTCATCGCATCGGACTCCAGTGTCTTCGGCTGAATATGCTTCAAGCTTTTCCAGCGATTGGTCTTCTGCTTTCCTCCGATGAACTGCCAGATATACGTATCAAAACTACCAAATTCCTTTTGGACATCAAGGAAAGCTCGGGCATTGGTTATCGTTGACTCAATCTTTAGTCTGTTTCGGACTATACCGTCGTTTGAAAGCAGTCGACGCGCTGCGGTCCGATCATAGAGAGCAATCTTGGCCGGATCAAAACCATCAAGAGCTTTCCTGTAGTTTTCTCGCTTGCGAAGGATGGTTATCCAGCTAAGTCCTGCCTGCGCGCCTTCGAGAGTGAGCATTTCAAAGAACTTTCGGTCATCGTGGACGGGGACGCCCCACTCCTTGTCGTGATAGTTGATGTATAACGGATCGCTCGTTGCCCATCCGCACCTGATTTTTTGTTTCATTGTTTTGGTTATTGGATAATGCTGGGGATGTTTGCATCAATGTAATTCTATTTTCAGTTCTGTTCAATAGTAGAAAGCAAAACGTCCCACCGTTTGCACAAGTAGGACGTTGGAGCAACACGATGGTATTCCTTTATTTCATCAACACCATCTTCCTCGTCTCAACAAAGTCGCCGGCAGTAAGTCTGTAGAAATACACCCCACTCGCTGCGTTCCTCGCATTCCACTCCGCGCTGTAAGAACCGGGCGAGAGTTTGTCGTCAACAAGAGTTGCCACTTCGCGTCCGAGGACGTCAAACACCATGAGGTTCACCAATCCGTACGCAGCGACCCTAAATCTGATTTCCGTCGATGGATTAAACGGGTTCGGATAGTTCTGCGAGAGCGAATACTTCTCAGGTATAGACTGTCCAGGTTCATCAACCGAAACGGTAACCTGAGAGTATTTTATGATTGTCGGGCTGTTTGTAAAGTCGCTCCTCTGGGAGGACCCCGCCACATACAGATTACCCGAGGGATCAACCTGACACACTGCTGGAATCAGAAACGCATTGTCAGTGTTGCGATACTTTATCATCCATTCGACAATACCTGAAGTGTTGACCTTTGCCGAATACGGCAATGTGCCATCGGATGAAAAACCGCCATATCCTGAGATATAGGCGCTCCCATAACTGTCAAGACAAAAACCATAGGCAAACCACACGGAGATCGGCACCACCTCCCATTGCAGAGTCCCTCCAATAATCTTCCCAATACTCCCAGCATAAAAGGATTGAACAAAGACACTGCCGTCCTGATCCAGCAAAAGTGAGTGACCCCCTGCGCCAGTCCCCCAAACCAGAACACCTGATGGAGTGTATTTAGCGGTGCCATGCATGTAGCCACCTGTTGCGTAAACGTAACCCGAGTCATCAACGGCAATATCGTCCGCCCCATCAATGGCCCATTGCTGGACTCCCGAACTGTTGTACTTGACCGTCCTACCTATACTGGTCCAGCCCCGGTAGAAGAAACCTGTAGTATACAGATTACCCACATTATCAATGAGGATTTCGGTGGGATACCTGACATTGTCCAAACTATCATAATGGGCAATCCACAGTTGTACTCCGGAATTGTCATACTTTATGGTCGTCATGCGGGTACCCGAGGCGCTAAGTCCGGCTACATACACATTTCCTTCGCCGTCGATGACCAAACGGGATGCTTCATCACTCAGGCCGGTACCACTGTTATATCGTGTAACCCACTGTTCTACGCCAGATTTGCTATACTTTATTGTAGCCCAATCGTTTGATGTTTCCTTGCCCCCACTGGTCCCAGTCACGTAAACGTTTCCAACATTATCGATCGCAATTGCATTCGCGTAGTCAGAACGACTGTCCGGCCCATTGTATCGCGCTTCCCACACCTGCTCGCCATTTGTGTTAAACTTTGCCGTGAAGTAATCCCATGAAGTATTCGCATCGAAACTCTTTCCGGCGATGTAAACGTTTCCTCCAGCATCAACTTTCATTGCTGTGATGAC
Source organism: Bacteroidota bacterium (assembly GCA_041483995.1). Classification (GTDB taxonomy): domain Bacteria; phylum Bacteroidota; class Ignavibacteria; order UBA10030; family UBA6906; genus JBGPGQ01. Next base: position 3,892 of record JBGPGQ010000107.1, on the reverse strand, counting down.
ATCATTTGAACTTCCGCTGCCCGTCGTCCTCGCGACCCATTGCCTGGGGCCGGAAGGTGCATACTTGATTGTTACAAAGCTGCTGTTCAGTGCTTGACCATCACTTCCTACAACAAGAACATTCCCAACATCATCAACCGTCATCGCAGAAGACATATTTGTAGAGTTGCCTGGATTACTGTAGGTGTTAACCCACTGGATGAGTCCATCAGAATCATACTTTAGCACAATCAGAGAATCGCCGACCGAAGGAATTACTCCCTGTTCTTGACCCAGAAATCCGGAAAGGAAAACATTCCCGAGAGTATCAACGCCAATCCCCGAAGCGGTTATCTTGTTGCCATTTCCTCCTTGATTGGTCTTCCACTGCAAAGCGCCATTTGATGCATATTTCAGGACTAATACTGAAATTCCATAAGTCTGCGACGCGCTCGCAAGGCTGGTCGCGGCTATGATAGCATTGTCTCCACCATCGAGGACCAAATCCGTAACACGAGCATTGACAAAGGAGCTGTCACAGACAGCCCATTGGAGGTTACCATTGGGATCATATTTGACTGTTGCTATATACCCAGAGTTGACCCCAAGGAATCCATTCCCAGTTTGGCCGCTAACGATAACGCTTCCAGACCTGTCAACAACCATGGCCACAGGACTTGCGGATTCCAATTGAGAGCGACTGTATCTCTCGATCCACTGAACTGCGCCGTTCGCATCGTATTTGATCGTGGCATAACTGAAATGTTGATCGAAACCATAGAGTAGTGTATCAATGCTCCATCCGGTCACATAGAGGTCACCCAAAGAGTCAAGCGCAATAGCGGTGGCTGCATCGTCACTGTTTGCAGGGCCGTCATATCTTGCGACCCATTGCAGTGTTCCCGTCGTGTTGTACTTGACTGTGGCAAAATCATAGTTTTTCTGGTGGGTCCATCCAGTATCAGACGAAACACTTTCGCCGGTCACATACACATTACCCGCAGCATCGACCGCCATCGCTATTGCCGCATCAGTTGAGTTTCCCGGCCCATCATATCGGGCGACCCATTCTTGTTTGCCACCGGAATTGTATTTTATCGTACAGAAATCATATGCTGACCGAGGCCAATAATCGGGTAACTGACCATTGCCTGAGCTTAGGCCAGTAACATACACATTCCCTTCACTATCCAGAGCAATTGCGTTGGCTATGTCAACTCCATGGCCCGGCCCATCGTACCTGGCTCTCCAGACTTCATTCCCTGAGAAATCATATTTCACAGTAAGATAATCGTTCGCAGTCCCACTACCCTCGCTCTTGCCGGTCACAAACACATTCCCCTGACCATCCAACACAACATCATGTGCAACGTCAATTCTTGAGGCACGATTGGATTGGTAATGACTCACCCAGGTAATTTGGGCAGTGTCCGTTACTGTGTTTTTAGTTTTTGTCAACCCGTCCGGCCGGGAGTGGTACAATACCACCGGCTTGGTTTGTCCATGAAGAATGGACCCGCCAACCACAAGCAATAAACCAAAAACAAAGTCTTTCACTGACCTCTCCATACATGTAATTCAATACAGATAATGGCAACGGCTGTGCCAGTACAAGATCGAAACGAAGTGAATGATCATTGAAGAAAAAGCCCTTTCTGTAAGATGATGATTTCCTCAGCCGTCATAATTTCCTTAGAGAGGAAATATGTTCCGTATGCGCCGTTACTCACTTTGGTGAACGCCGATTTGATGTGGCTAAAACATATGAGCCGACTGGCATGACTGTAGCTGCTAAATAAGTAGAACAATCAGGAGTAAAAGATGAGAAGGGTTCAGATTGCGTGGTTCGTCAGTGCGCTAACCATGGTGACCATGTTTTCACCTTTTGTTGACGCGACAGCGGGGGACAATGCAAGATCAGCAAACAGGAAAGCAGTTGTAAGAAGCCTTATCAACTTTGCGATGTGTGCACAAGACTACTACCGTCGCCCAAATGCACAAGGGGGTGGACAAGGATCATTTTTAGGAATAACTGCCAATGCTGTGGGGCTGGGAAAATTGAGTCCACGACCATACACACCCGACGGAATCTTTACAATCGCGGTAGCTGGTAGTCCAACCAGTGTTACCTTACAAGGTATCGGAACGGAGATAGGTAATGATGGCTACTTCATAAAGGTAACTGCGATTGTATTCGCGGACAGCATGGCTTTTGCATTTGCCAACTAGCACTGATCTCGCTACTTCATCAGTAACATCTTCCGCGTCTCAACCAAATCACCTGCTGTGAGCTTATAGAAATACACCCCACTCGCCGCGCTGCTCGCATTCCATTTTGCACTATATGAACCGGGAGACATCCTCTCATTTACGAGCGTTGCCACTTCCCGGCCAAGGATGTCAAACACCTCAAGGTTCACCAATCCGTAGTCGGAAATCTGAAATCGGATTTCTGTTGATGGATTGAACGGATTCGGATAATTCTGAGAGAGAATTGCTTCCGTTGGCACTGCATCAACGCTCACTGCAGACGATGAACTCGTGCCAACCCTCATCCCACCGCCAAAGCTCGTCAGCCACACTTCATTGGCATTGTATGGATTGAAGAAGACGCGTTCGGGTTGACGGAACGGATAACTGCTCACGAGAGTGAATGTCGGATTCGCTGTGTTAGTGTTCGTGCTTCTCCACAACCCGTTTGTCTCGGTAGTGAGATACAACTCATTCGTGTTCTGAGGATTGAATGTACATGATGTTACACGATCTAGACTATTGATCCGTGTCCATGATTGCCCACGGTTTGTCGTTCTGTATAATCCACCCAGACCGTTCGGCGGTCCGCCCCATCCGCTGAATACACCAACATACCAGGTGTTCTGGGATGGGTCACTAGGATCAAGAACAATATCTTTTGTCCAGTATCGCATGCTATTGTCACTCCTGTCAAGCCAGCTCGTTCCGCCATCGGTACTCGCAAACACACCGGAGCTTGCAGTGAATGTTCCACCTGCATTTCGTCTGCCTGAGAACGTGCATACGATAGTGCCATCGTTCAGCACGATGATGGACGCCGGATGACCTTCTGTTCGCGGTGGAACAGCCACACGAGTCCAAGTGGAAAGCGAATCGTTCTGAATATCATTCGAGACGAATATCCCGCCTTGCGTTGAATGGATGACGCTTGCATACATTCGATTTGCATTGGTCGGATCAACTGCAACCCAGAACACCGGGTGACCAAAGGAATGAACCAGTCTCCACGCAGCACCGTTGTTTGTTGAGTAGATGAGCTTTCCCTGCGTATCGCTTGCATCCAGAAGATTGTCTTGCAGCCGTGTGCTTTGGTACATATCGTGAACGTTAGATGTGGCGCCATAGAGCTTACCGCTTGACGGATGTTTTATGAGACGATACATCGAATTCGCAGCATGGCCGGTGTAATTGAACGACCAGCTATTTCCTGCATCGGTACTGCGAACACCCTTGATGTCGGAGAAGCAGGCAAACATGTTGTTGGCATCGGTCCAGAATACCTGCCAGCATGTTGTGTTCTCGAGTCCAACGCTGTGATACGCCTTGCCCTGCGCGATATTCGAGCCCGCGGGATTCTGATCAGAAGCTGCAACGTATCCCTGTCGCCAGTTCGCTCCACCATCGGAAGAAGTGTGGACGAATCCAAAATCTGTGAAGAGCACCCGCGAAGAATTGTTCGGCGCGACAGCAAGCCCGAACGGACATTCAGCATATCCCCATCCACGGTCACCACCTGCACCGCACCAGCCTGTTGCGATGTTCTGGTTGTTCGTAGAATTGAAGACATGCGTCCAGTTTGTTCCGCCGTTCGTTGTCTTCATAATGTTTGGCGCACCGGCGGTGCTACTGCCTCCGAGATACACCGTGTTGATATCGTTGG
>JBGPGQ010000106.1:0-9598 GCA_041483995.1 Bacteroidota bacterium | reverse complement strand
GTCTATTGACCAACCCAGCGAACGTTGCTGTTCGACCCTTAAACATGAAAATAAAGACAGAGAAGAATGCGACCATGCCAAATGCCGTGCCTGCAAATATTGCCCACACCCAATCCGGCTTGGCATCAAGAAAGGCACTGCGGAAAATAGTAACCTGCGGGGATGTCCATCCGAACAAATCGTATGATCTGAAAAGAAAAATTCCGGCAGAAATCATCACAACGGAAGCTGCAATTTGTTCGATTGCAAAGAAGCCATTATTGTCGAGTTTGACACCTTTCGCGCGAGTATTCTTATAGTAGTTCATGATGTAGATACGGATCGAATATGCGACGATGTAGCTGGAAAGTGTAATCACCGCGGGCAATGAGTGGACGAAATCGAAAGCACCCTCGGTAACCCAAAATATATTAACGCTTGCAGCGATCAACGCAAATACGACTGCGATATTTTCTTCGCGATAAACTTTCTTGTGTAGAATACCTTGTCGGACCTGTAAGGCGTCGACGGTTCGGCTGATGACAATGACGCTTGCTCTCATGATGACCATTGCGACCATGACGGATGGGACAAGCATATACATCAATGTCGTCGTAGGGATGACGATTGCAGTACAGACACCAGACGGAATGATGTAAAGAAACTCGAGCGGAAACTTGAGCAACCCCCAGTGGATGTACCCGTTCGATTTGAGGCGATACCATCGGAATGCAAGTGCCGCACCGAGACATACTATGTTGCCTCCTATCGTGCTGTAGACAAGAAACTCCATATCCTTCATACCGGGATAGCCTTGACTTGGGCTTCCTGTGAAGTATTTTACCGTCACACCAGTGATGACGTAAAAAACAAAGTACCCCATACAGAGTTGAATCAGCCGCCCGGTACTACCCTCCGTCGTCTTCCACATGATTAGCATGCACCTCTATCGTGAAATAGCTCCCGCTTTCTACACAAGAACGCGTGGAGCAACCTAAAGTATATTCGCTACAAATTCAAGCGGAGGAAACGCGATTGCTACAGGAGAGAGACTTTGAGGAAATTGAATTGGGTTCTAATGACTCCCTTGTCCTTTGGGGGTCGCATTCCAGAGCCTCATCATAAGCAAAGCTCCAATCAGTGAAAAACCGATCATGCTTGGTCCCCACACTCCCCAACCCCATCTTTCCAGCATCCATCCCATGCCGGAGCCCACCGCCGCGCCGCCGATGTACTGCATACCGTCAAACATCCCCGCCGCACTTGCAGCCGCCTTCCTTCCACCAAAATCCATGGAAGCCGTTCCGGAGAGCATTGAGTGTACCATGCTTATTGCAAAAGAATTTACAATGAACGCTACAATAATCCACCCAATGCCCGGGGAAATCCAGATAATGCCGAGGCAAATAATCTGAAGGACATATCCTACGAACGCGACCGGTGTTCTTCTCGATTTGAACATCCAGTCCGAGATCGTTCCGGCTGCAAACGCTCCGAGGATTCCAGCCACCACAACGCTGAGAGCGCCTCCTCGGAATACAGAGGAGTCCAGCGCAAGGTGTTGCGCTTCCTGCATGTAGCGTGGAAACCACTGCTCAAAACCGTGTCGCACGAACCCTGTGCAGAATTCCGCCGTCGCAATGGTGAGCATGATCGGATTGGTAAACACTTTTTTCATCAAGTACTTCATATTCACTTCAGCCATATCGCCACTTGATGCATCGGCTGTATCAAATCCGGAGTGTCCACTCTCTTCCGGATTGTCACGCACTACGGCAAGGGTTATCAATCCCATTCCGGCCATGATACCGGCGGGAATAAAAAATACCCATTGCCACGGAAGCATCGTGACTGCTATACCGCCGATAACAAAGATCAGTGCGCGTCCGCTCTGTATCATCGATCCAAAAATTGCAGAAAACACACCACGCTCGCGAATATGAAACCAACCCGAGTTCACCTTGATCAATGCGAGGGCGCTGTACGATTGGAAATAACCGTTCAAAGCCCATGCCGTCGCAAAATATCCGATAAGCAATGTGCCTGTGCCGAGAAATCCGACATATGCACCCAGGCCGAATGCAATATTGAACACAACCGATCCGAACACCCCGATAAGCATTGCTTTTCGTCCGCCGATCCTGTCGGCAATCGGACCGTTGAACAATGCTGAGATACCATAGATTGTTAATGCGGCCGTTATTATTGCGCCGACCTGCGTCTTATCCCAACCATATGCGTCAGAAAGAGATTTATTTGCAAACGATAGGTTATACCTCCCCATGTACATCGCAGCGTACGTGAAACCAAGTGTCAGCCAGTTCGCAGCACGCCGGCGTCGGAATGCCCCTGTGTGAACAGGGCGGATTGCAATAGTTGCTTCCATGGTTGTCACGTTAGTCTTGGCTCATGGTAATTTCAAAGCTTCTGTCAAGACGCGACCTTCGCACCCTGCAGGGAATTCTACGCCGAGCACAATGGCAAGTGTCGGAGCAATATCAGCAGGGCTCGCATCCGTTGCGTATGTTCCGCTCCGCACACCGTCTCCAATAATAATCAGCGGAACGTGTGCGTCGCAATCGTACGGTTCGCCGTGATCCGTGCCAACGGTGCCATCATCTTCTATATAGAATGGTTTCAAAGCATGGATAACATCGCCACTCCGCAACGCGTAGAAGCTTCGTCTCATTTTTTGTTCGATGGGTAGGGAAAGCGGTCGGTTAACCAAATCGATTCCGGCTACCGCAGCAGCAATTTCCTTCATGGTAGCAAGTGAATCGGCAAGAACCTGTGCGGCGGCATCGACACTGAGTTTCTTTTCAAACAGGGCATCCCTGTCGAAATAAATGTTGCCATTAATGCTTCGCTTAATCCAGGAGCCGTTCTTCAGACGTCCATATGTCTTGGTGAGCGCTGCGTTGCAAAAATCGATAACCTTGGTGTGCTTCACTCTGCCCGCATCTGTTTTCGGGACATGGGCAAGAATGTATTCGGGGATTGGTGTGATTCCATGATCAGCGGTGAGAACAATGGTGCAGTTATGCAAACCAACTTCGATCTCAAGGAAACCAAACAGATCTGCAAGCAGTTGGTCTGTGTGTACGCACATGTCCAGAATTTCCTGGCTGTGGGGACCGAACGCATGCCCCACCTCATCTGTTGCAGAAAGACCGATGCATAACAAGTCAGTATGGTCGTCCTTGCCAAGCCGCTCATTCTTGACAGCCTCTTTTGCAAACGACGAAAGAATCTCGTCACCAAAGGGACTTCTATGAAGAGCATAATAATATGATCTTGTGATTTTTGAAGGGTTGTCCCCGTTGATGGTATGAGGAAAAGTTCGTCCGAGACCGTCGCCACCGTCTTCATACGGCGCGTCATCGTTGTCCAATCCGGAGTAGGCTTCATCGGGCAGAATGCGTTCCCACTTTTTCCCGAAATAGGAGTTGATAATGCCGGTGGTATTAAATGCGCTCACCCAAACTGGAAGTGGGTTTGTGTAGTATGTTGATGTGACAAACGAGGAATCCACCATCCAGTACGCGCCGTTTGCCAGCTTGCCGGCCAGTAAAATCGCCGACCGATCCTTGAGTGAAACTGAAATGACCTTCGATTGGAAATTGGAAGAAATGCGCAGCTCATCTCCCACAGTTGAACCAATAAAGTTGATCGGTGAAGAGCCAACCCCTTCCGCACCGACAAGCGTTGTACTCTTGTCGCGGACACAGCCTACATCCTGCTTTGCTGTAATGTCATACCATGTGTTGGCGATAATGCCATTCTGTTCTGCGTACGATCCGCTCAGTATGGTTGCGTGTCCCGGTCCGGTGGTATTCTTTGCATGCTTATATGTTGCGGCCGAAAAGTTCGCGCCATTTTCCAGCAGGTACCGAAACCCGTTCGGTCCAAAATGATCTTCAAATCTGACAAGATACTCGTATGCAAACTGATCTACGCTGATGACAACGACAAGCTTGGGCTTCGCCGCCATCGCCAAGGAAGATATGACGAAGTATGAGCAGAGCAACTTCCTGATCATGAGATTCTTGCGTGTTGTGAGGGATGAAGCGGGCTGACGTAGGCATGGTACGTAAATGCTTCTTGAAAAGAAAGAGTACATGGATACATCCGTGAAAATCCACCCATTCTGTCTGTAACAGCTCGCTTCATCAGCTTGAAATTGAAACTATTTTTGTGCATTATGCTTTTGTTTGGAGAGCTTATCTCATGTTGTTGATTATTCCAGCGATTGAAATCAGGGGCGGCCACTGCGTCCAGATGGTGCAGGGCATTGAAGGCTTTGCGTATTCGGATGATCCCATCGAAATGGTACGCCTTTGGCGGAAAGAAAACGCCAAGTCCATCCACGTTACGGATGTTGACGGCGCTCTTGAGGGCCATCTTGTAAATACTGAAGTGATCAAACGGATTGTCAGTACCGTTGACATCCCTGTCGAGCTTGGGGGCGGTCTGCGAAGCATAGAATCAGTGAAGCAGGCATTTGATCTCGGCGTCTATCGGGTCCTTGTTGGAACAATGGTCATCGAGAAACCCGATGAAGCGAGACATGTGATTGAAACCTATGGTCCCAGCAAAATTGTACTCGGTATTGACGCATTGGATGGAATCGTTGCCACACATGGTATGGCTGAATCCTCTGGCTTAACCGCGCTTACGGTTGCACTGAATGCAAAGGCGTTGGGATTCAAGCGAATTGTCTATACCGATATCAGGCTTGATGGGACCCTGCGGGGTGTAAATCTGAAAGTTCTTCAGGAGCTTGCTGAAAAAACCGGCATGCGTGTGACGTCGGCGGGCGGCATCGCCGGACTTGATGATCTTCTGAAGGTACAGGAGCTTGAGCGATATGGTGTCGACTCAGTCGTTATTGGCCGTGCTCTGTATGAGAACCGGTTTTCCTGCCAGGGTTTGTGGCGTCGTTGTGAAGCCGGGAATTTTCCCTATACTGCAAAAGTGTGAAATAGCATGCCATCACGTCCAGCCAAAGTTGCCATACTTCTTGGCAGCAGTTCTGATGAAGAAGTAATGCGCGGGTGCACTGATTACCTTTCCCGCTTCGGCATAGAACACGAAATGAAAGTCTTATCGGCACATCGACAGCCGGAAGAGACAGCTGCGTTCGTCAAAGAGGCGGAGAAAAATGGCTTTTCAATCATCATCGCGGCGGCGGGAATGGCAGCGCACCTGCCCGGGGTTGCAGCCTCGTATTCAACGCTACCGGTGATTGGCGTTCCGCTTGAAGGATCTGCGCTCAAAGGTGTTGACGCGCTCTATTCTATTGTCCAAATGCCGGTCGGCATTCCCGTGGCAACCGTCGCAATTGGCGCTGCGGGAGCAAAGAATGCGGCCATTCTTGCCGCAGAAATCCTTGCACTGAATAACGGTGCAATCAAGCAGAAGCTTGTTGAGTTCAGAAAAAACGGGGCGCGGTTCTAAGCCTCTGGAATCACCCACAACTCTTCCATGAAATTCCTCGTCATCGGTCACCTCTGTTTTGACGTCGTTCACCCGGTTGAAGGCCCGGAAGTGCATAGCTATGGAGGAATCTATTATTCTCTTGCAACGCTTGCATCGTTGCTTGGCCGGAATGATGTTGTCGTTCCTGTGTTCGGTGTGAACAAAGCTGACCATCAACCGTTGATTGAACACTTGCGTAAATTCCCCAATGTCGATACATCCGGTATCTACAAGTTTGACGGGCCGACGAACCGTGTTCATTTATATTACAAGGATCAACAAACGCGCATTGAATGTTCACGGGACATTTCAGAACCCATCCCGTATACAAAAATCCGCAGGCATCTCTCAGCTGATGGAATCCTTGTAAATATGGTTTCCGGGTCTGACATTACCCTTGAAACGCTCGATCATATACGAATGACCGTCCGATCGCACAAGATACCAATCCACTTCGATTTCCATAGTCTCACGCTTGGAGTGAATAAAGACCATTCACGCTTCCGTCGCCCGCTGGAGAATTGGCGTCGATGGGCATTCATCACGGACACAGTACAATTGAACGAAGAAGAAATCGCCGGGCTGGCCGTTGAGAAGCTCTCGGAAAAACAGGCAATCGGACATATGCTAACGCTCAGCGTCAAAGGGGTAATCCTGACAAGAGGTGAAAGAGGTGCAAGCTTGTTTTGTAATGACAAAAAGCATGTTGTCCGTAACGATGTAGAAGGCATTAAGGTCGATGGACCACTCGACACAACCGGATGTGGAGATGTGTTTGGTGCCGCGTTTTTACTGGACTATGTGAGATCATCCGACATGCTTGCTGCGGTAAGATTTGCCAACGGCATTGCTGCATCCAAGACGAAGCTGTTCGGCTGTGAAGATTTGCAATCTCTCAAGAACTCTTTTGCGACTGCGTGAGAAGATGGCGATAAAGCTTGCTTTGATAGGCTACGGGAAAATGGGAAGAGAGGTCGAGCGGGTTGCGAAAGAAAAAGGACTGGGGATCGCTGCAATCTTCACAAAGGAAAAGAATGCGGGCAGGTCTGGCCTTACAAGGGAATCGCTCAAGGACGTTGACGTGTGTATTGATTTTTCGTCACCCCTGGTGTTGCTTGACAATATTGATGTTGTTGGACGTTGTGGCAAAAACATGGTTGTTGGAACAACCGGCTGGCACGACAGGATCGACGAGGTCAAGAGGCTCGTCAAGGAACACAAGATGGGGTTTCTCTACTCCTCTAATTTTTCTCTTGGCGTGAGTATTTTTTCCCAGATCGTGATGGATGCTGCACATATGTTTGACAAGTACGCGGAATATGATGTTGCCATCAGTGAGATGCACCACAAAGAAAAGGTCGATAGCCCGAGCGGAACAGCGTTGGCCCTCGGTTCACTCATTCTCCATGAAATCAAGAGAAAAAAAGAACTCCTGACTGATTCGTCCAAGGGAGAAATTAAACCCCAGCAGTTGCACGTCACCTCAACTCGCACAGGTCATGTTACGGGAAAACATACAGTCGTGTTTGATTCTGAATCCGACACGATTGAGCTTGTACATACGGCAAAGAGCCGTCGCGGCTTTGCTGTTGGGGCGGTAGTTGCCGCTGAATGGCTGAAGGGAAAAAGGGGGCTGTACACAATGCGTGATGTTATTCAGGCCAATCTGTAACTACCATCAACTCATTCGAGAGAAGCATGAAGCGTAAACTATTATTTTCCGGAACTGCAACCGCCCTTGTGACGCCGTTCAAAAAGAACGGCGCTGTCGATGAAAGCACGCTTCGTGACCTTGTGGATTTCCAGATCGACGGTGGCGTTGAAGCAATCGTCGCCGTGGGAAGTACCGGCGAAGCGGCAACTCTTTCTGAGAGTGAGCAGGCGACCGTCATTGAAACTGTCGTGGACCAGGCCAACGGCAAGGTGTACGTCATAGGCGGGGCAAGCAGTAATGCAACATCCAAAGCCGTTGCACTGGCGAAGCAAGTCAAGAACTGTGGCGCAGATGCAATTCTTACCGTCGCACCCTTCTATAATAAGCCGACGCAAGAGGGGATGTATCAGCATTTCAGTGCGATCGCGGACGCGATCGAGCTGCCGATAGTAATTTACAACGTTCCGGGCCGCACTGCATCGAACATTGAGGCAAAGACAACGCTCAGACTTGCCGAGGAAATACCATACATCGTTGGAGTCAAGGAGGCTTCTGCAAACTTCGGACAGATCATGGAAATTCTGCATCACCGTCCTGAGGGATTTGGCGTCTGGTCTGGCGATGATAACATTACCCTTCCCCTTATAGCTCTTGGAGCTGATGGTATCATCTCCGTTGTTTCAAATGAAGTACCGAAAATGTTCTCCGACATGGTCCGTTTTGCTCTCAAGGGAAAGTTTGAAAAGGCGCGTGAGCTGCATTTCAAATTGCTCCACTTGATGAACATGAACTTTGTGGAATCGAACCCCATACCGGTGAAAGCTGCAATGAAGATGATGGGGTTGCTGGAAGAAAACTTCAGGCTTCCTCTTGTTCAGTTAAATGACGAACTGAGACCGAAGTTGGAGAAAACCCTGAAGGAATTAAGGCTGATACGGTAGTCCCACCGGTACACACGAACAAATTAATCTGATGTCCCTCCAGGAAAACATCGAACATCTGTACGAACAAGAGAGTACGAAGCTTGATCGTGCCTTTGCAACCCGTGTCTTCAATGAGTTCAAGTTTTTTTTGAACCACGGTGAAATCCGTGCGGCCGAGAAAGTCGGCGAGACGTGGAAAGTCAACCATTGGGTGAAAAAAGGACTACTGCTTGGATTCCGGCTTGGGGTGTTGGAAGATGTTTCCATCAACGAAGCATTCAGGTTTTTCGACAAGAACACCTTCCCCCTCAAAAAGCTCACGCTCGCTGATGGCGTAAGACAGGTCCCTGGCGGCTCTTCGATTCGCGATGGAGCGTATGTCGCCAAAGGCGTTGTGTGCATGCCGCCCATGTATATCAACGTGGGGGCGTACGTGGATGAAAACAGCATGGTGGATTCTCATGCGCTTGTAGGTTCATGTGCGCAAGTTGGAAAGCGGGTACACATTAGCGCTGCATCCCAGCTCGGAGGAGTGCTCGAGCCTGTCGGGGCCATGCCTGTTATTATTGAGGACGATGTCTTCATTGGCGGCAATAGCGGAATTTACGAAGGGGTTATTGTGAAACGACGCGCTGTGATTGGCGCGGGCGTCATCCTTACTGGGGGAACGAAAGTCTACGATACGGTCAAACAGAAAATCTATTTTAGACAGACCGACCAGCCATTGACTATTCCGGAAAATGCAGTTGTTGTGCCGGGGAGCAGGCCGCTGAATACTGACTGGGCGAAGGCTGAACATCTGTTCATTTCCACTCCCATCATCATTAAGTACAGGGACGAGAAGACCGAAGCCTCCACAGCATTGGAAGAAAGCCTTCGATGAGCGCTAAACGTGTTCTCATCATCGGCAGCAATGGCCTGCTCGGGCAGAAGCTCGCGGAATTACTCGTGCGCGGATCTGCATATGAGATCACGCTGGCGTCAATTGAGGAGAAGTCCGTAAGAGATTTCCACACAGAGTACAGACAGTTGGATGTCACTTCAAAGAAGGACGTGAAGAACGTCGTCTTTTCGTGCGAACCCGATGTCATCATCAACGCTGCGGCAATGACGGATGTCGATGGGTGTGAGAGGGAACGGGAACTGGCCTGGAAACTGAATGTCGGTGGCGTCGAAAATATCATCGAGGCGGCCCGGAAGAACGAATCAAAAATAATTCACTTTTCCACCGACTACGTTTTCGATGGAAAGTCCGGACCCTATGCCGAAGATGACAGGCCGGATCCGTTGAGCTACTACGGAAAGACCAAGCTCGCGAGTGAAAATGCGTTGGGGGGGTCAGGTCTCAAATACGTTATCGCTCGTACAATGGTGTTGTACGGTTATGGCGTCGCGGTAAAAACAAATTTCGCACTCTGGGTGATACAGAGCCTTGAGAAGAAGCTCCCCATTCGCGTTGTCGACGATCAGTACGGCAATCCAACGCTTGTGGACGACCTTGCGTATGGCGTTGCGCGGGCAATCGAGTTGGAACGGATCGGAATTTACAATATTGCCGGGAGAG
>JBGPGQ010000105.1:0-9663 GCA_041483995.1 Bacteroidota bacterium | reverse complement strand
TGTCTATCGAAGAGTATTACAGAACAAACTTTTCTGACATTGCCTCTTCGAAAAAATCAGCAATTGACTCTGCCATCGCGCACGTGCAAGAAATATACAGCCGCAACTATTTCCCGGAAATGAAAGTGAGCTGGAAAAGATTCCCTGACAACCTTGGGCACATGTACTATGTCGGCTGTTTCCGATGTCATGACGGAAAACACGTGAGCGAGGGGGGTAAGGTGTTGTCACGGGAATGCAACACGTGTCATACGATTCTTGCCCAGCAATTCGAAAAAGACACACTTCGTATTTCTCTCGGGGGCGTTGAATATAAACACCCGGTGGATATCGGTGATGCATGGAAAGATACAAACTGCAGCGATTGCCATAACCCTCAAGAACAGGTAGCGCAGTGAGTAGCACGGACATTCAACAAGACGATAAGAGTAAAAGGGATTTTCTCAAGTACGTCCTTGGCGGCGGACTTGTCGCATGGTGTGCATCCGTCATATACCCTCTGATGGCCTACCTGAAACCCCCGAAACAGGCAGAGGTTGAAGTCAGCAGCGTGAAGGTCGGCAAGCTCAATGAAATTGAAAAAGACAGCGGAAGGATTGTGCGATTTGGGAACAAGCCCGTGATTCTTGTCCGATCCACCAACGGGGATATGCGTGCGCTCTCAGCGACATGCACACACCTCGATTGTACAGTGCAATACCGCAAGGATATGGGATTGATCTGGTGCGCTTGCCATAATGGGAAGTATGATCTGACTGGACGGAACATTGACGGGCCGCCACCACGCCCTCTTGATGAGTTCAGAGTCATAGTACAGGGAGATGAAGTGTTTGTCTCCAAACGAGTATGAGACGATACTGGCAAAAAATATTCAACTGGATCGATGAACGTGCCGAGCTCAAGGGGCTGGTCGAGTTTATGGGAAAGAAGTACGTTCCCGTTCATCGCGGATCAGTCTGGTACTACTTCGGTGGTGTGTCACTCTTCCTCTTCATCATCCAAGTGGTGACAGGAATTCTTTTGCTTCTCTACTACAAAGGCAGTGAGCAACTCGCATTCGAGAGTATCCAGTTTATCATGTCCAAGGTGCAGTTTGGCTGGTTGATTCGTTCCATCCATAGCTGGGCGGCAAATCTGTTCATCCTGTCCGCATTTATTCATATGTTCAGTGTATTCTTCGAGCGGGCGTATCGTAAGCCGCGAGAATTAACCTGGCTTACGGGGATGTTCATGCTTTTTCTTGGACTCGGGTTTGGTTTCAGTGGCTATCTTCTCCCGTGGAACGAGCTTGCTTTTTTTGCGACAAAGGTCGGCACCGACATAGCCGGAGTTCTTCCGCTGATCGGCAAGCCTATCATGGAGTTCCTTCGAGGGGGAGATGACGTAACCGGCGCGACTCTTTCGCGCTTTTTTGGTTTCCATGTCGCCGTTTTTCCGGGTATCTTTACAGTTCTGTTGGGCATTCACCTCGTTCTTGTGCAACGACAAGGAATGAGCGAACCATTGGGTTATGAAGATGCAACAGGCCCCGATCGAAAAGCGATGCCATTCTTTCCGAACTTCCTGTTGCGAGACTTGCTTCTGTGGCTGCTTGTGCTTAACCTGCTTGCAATTCTTGCAGTGTTCTTTCCATGGTAACTTGGAAGAAAAGCCGATCCGTTTGCCCCAGCCCCGGCCGGTATTCGTCCTGAGTGGTATTTCCTGTTCATGTTTCAAACCTTGAAGTACTTTCCGGCCAAGATCCTTTTGTTCGACGGAGAAGTCCTTGGCATTTTGCTCTTTGGAGCGGCAGGTGTTCTCTGGTTGCTTGTGCCGTTTTGGGACAGAAAGAGTTCGCGGGGAGAAAAAAACAAGCTTATCAATTACGCGGGGATTGTTATCGTCATGTACATCATTCTCTTTACAATATTTGGGTGGTTGTTGTGAGTAGAAGGTGTCACTTGTTGTGGTGCATAGTCGCATATTCGCTCATCGTTTGGGCTGAAGCCCGGGCGGAGGACAAGTGCTTTGCCTGTCACGCACTGCTGGCCGACAAAGCCTCCACGCTGTTCAAACGCGATATCCATCACGAGAAAGGTATTACTTGTGCAGGGTGTCACGGGGGCGATGCGACAGCGGATGAGATGGAACAGGGGATGAGCAAAGAAAAAGGGTTCATTGGAGTTCCCAAGGACGATGCCATTTCTTCGCGGTGTGCTACGTGCCATGGTGATGCATCCAAAATGAGACAGTTTCAGTCTGCCCTTCCGACAAATCAGTTGAGTGGCCTTCAGACAAGCGTTCATGGGAAATTGTCGACGACGGGAAAGCAACGTATCGCCCAATGTACAACATGTCATGGCAGCCATGGTATTGTTTCTGTGAAGAACCCCGCTTCGCCGGTTCATCCGCTTTCGGTGACCAAAACATGCGGACATTGTCATGGGGATCCAGCATACATGCGTACGTACAACCCTTCCCTGCCTGTCGATCAATTAGAAAAATATCGGACGAGCGTTCATGGTATCCGGAACGCGAAAGGCGATCTCAATGTCGCAGAATGTGCAAGTTGCCACGGCAGTCACAATATACTGCCTGCGAATGACGTCAAATCGAAGGTGTATGCCCGGAATCTCCCGGGGACATGCGCCACTTGCCACAGCAATGCGGCCTATATGAAGGAGTACAAGATCCCGACTGATCAGTTTGAAAAGTTTTCCAGAAGTGTCCACGGGATTGCATTGCTACAGAAAAGCGATCTGGGTGCTCCGGCGTGCAATGATTGCCATGGGAATCATGGCGCAACACCACCCGGCGTCGAATCAATTTCCAAAGTGTGCGGAACATGTCACGCTCTCAATGCTGATTTGTTTTCGGCAAGCCCACACAAGAAGGCATTTGATGAAAGAAAGTTGCCCGAGTGCGAGACGTGCCACGGAAATCATGAAATCGTTGCTGCAACCAACCAGCTGCTCGGTACTGCACCCCAGGCAGTGTGCAGCAAATGTCATAGCGACAAGGAAAATCCGAAAGGATATCATGTCGCTGGTGTCATGCGGTCGCTTATCGACAGCTTGGAGTTGAGTGAGCGCCACGCCCGTGAGTTGATTGAAGAGGCCGAACAGAAAGGGATGGAGATCAGCGAGGCGAAGTACAAGCTTCGCGATGCCCACCAAGCACGACTTGAATCGCGGACAATGGTTCACTCTTTCAACGAAGGGCAATTCCGTGAGGCGGTTGGCAAGGGTCTGATAACGGCTGCCGTAGTGACGGTAGAAGCACAACATGCTGTTGAAGAGTACATGTTTCGCCGCATCGGTCTGGGTATCTCAACGCTGATTATCACAATTGTTGCAGTGTCGTTGTATCTTTTCATCCGGCGTATCGAGCGTAAACAGCAGCAGCGTGCGTCGGCCGTTCACAATTCCACAAACATCTAACCATTTTTTAGGGAGGACAAATATGCAATACTTGCGTATCCTGAGTGGTTTGCTCGCGTGCACACTCATTGTTGTGTTCTCGGGCCTTGCAGACAACAAGTATGTCGGCGCGAAGTTCTGCGGCGCATGCCACAAAGCGGGAAAGGGAGGAACAGCCTATGCTGTGTGGGAGAAGACCGCACATGCAAACGCGTATAAAACACTTTTGGGCGACGAGGCCAAGAAGATGGCGAAGGAAAAAGGACTCAAGACCGCTCCCGCTGAAACCGAGGCATGCCTGAAGTGTCATGTGACGGGCGGAGGCATGGCAAAGAACGTTGAGGCGACCTTCAAGAAGGAAGAGGGCGTGACATGCGAAGCGTGTCACGGCGCTGCCTCTGGCTATAAAATGATTCACAGTAAGGGTGATGTTGCCAAATCAAAAGAAGCGGGCCTGATAAAGCCCGGCAAGGATGGCAAATTGTGCGAGACCTGCCACAACGCGGAAAGTCCGACACACAAGGAGTTCAAGTTCGCTGAGATGTGGAAAAAGATTGAACATGGTAAACCTGTAAAGAAGTAATCAAGTTGTTTGCTCCTGATGCACCCGTCTTCGGAGGTATCTTTCTTCCGATGGCGGGTGGCTTTATATATGAAAGGCGCCCGATAATATCTCAATAATGAGAACCGGGCTTGTCCAATTCTCAATACTTAGAAACACCATATCGCGCGAACCACTTCCTGCTGCGTTTTCCCAAGGGCAACAGTTTACCAAGTATGGCATATGGCTTGCTATTGAATTCAGGCATTATTATACTGGTGCAGAATATCAAGCAAGCTTGATCGTACAACCTCGGCCTATGAGAACAAACTCTCAATCCCCTGCGCGAACATACCTTTTTATCTTTCTGATCCTCTTGCTGATTCCCGCCTCGTCAGCAGGACAACTTGTGAATGGTCGCTTCATAACATCCTTGTATACGTGGGAGCAATTCGATACCGTAAATGCATCGAAGAAATTCCTGCGTGGATTTCAATCGGCAATATTTGATGTTGCTCAAGGCAATTTCAGCGTGCATACGCATTTCCAGGCCGCAGCAACTCTCAAGAAGGACCTCGATGAAACACCGGACTACCGGCTTTTTTATTTGTACGGTCGATGGAAGAATATTGGAAACGTCGTTGATCTTTCAGTAGGAAGGCTTCCATATTTTGCCGGCGTGGGGAACGGGACACTTGATGGCGCATTGACAAACCTGAATTTGGCGGAGAAAAAAATTCGAGTAACCGTGTATGGCGGAGCGCGCGTTCCTGCCGATTTATCAATTGAAAGCTGGGGTCCTCTGAAAAACAATTTCGTTGTCGGTGGTCAAGTTGTAACCACACCGATTGAGGGCGGTCGCCTCGGTGTCAGTTATGTCAATCGCTTCCGGGAGAAACCGGGATATTGGACAGTCCGGCCCGACTCACTGTTCAATCCTGTTACCTTCTATGTTGACCCTACGGCTGCGAAGGAGCAATACGCAAGCGGCGATGCGTCCTATCATATTTCATCGGTCAGTTTCTACGGGCGATACGATTACGATCTTAATTTCAATAGGACACTACGCAGCCAACTGGGAGCCAGGGTGTATGCGACTGATGAGCTGTTTGTCAGCGGTGATTTCATTCACCGGACGCCGCGCCTAGACTACAATTCGTTCTTTTCTGTGTTCACTCATTCCTCGGTGGACGAATTTGAAGCTGGATGTGATTATGTGCTGATGCCCGCCTTGCGCGTCTTTCTGCGTGGTGCTTACGTAAAGTACGATGATGACAACAGTAATCGCTATACCGTTGGTATAGCTCATAACTATGTTGCTTTGACCTACCGTGGAACAACAGGTCACCCCGGAGAGCTTGCATCGGTCAGTGTTCAGGGGACGTATCCATTGTGTGAAAGAACGATCATGCCGACGGCGGGTTTGACCTACAGTTCATACAAGTTGAATGCTTCGAGCCCGAGGAATGAGGCCATTGCGGGCAGCCTCGGTGTAATCGTTCGCCCTATCGAGACATTCTCCGTTGATGTACAGGGACAATTGCTGAAGAACAATATCTATTCTCAAGACGTTCGGTTGTTTGTCAGTCTCAATTACTGGTTTGCACAACAATTGGGCCTCTTTGAATAAATGGTGAGTCCATGATGCGGCGTTATGCTATGGTGGTGCTTGTTCTGACCTTGGGCTTGATACTGGTGTCGTCTCCACACGCGTCTTTCCTCAAAGCAAGTGAGACAGATCAAATTAAGTTTTCCCACGCATTTCATATCAAGGAAGCAGGTATTGAATGCGCGACGTGTCACGCCGCGGCACAAACCAGCAAAACATCGTCTGATAATTTGCACGCCAACCATGACAATTGTATAACCTGTCATGAAGAGCAGGTAACGAATACGTGCGGTTATTGTCATTCCTCGCCCGATAACATTGCGTCCCGAATAACCCCGGCGCGGGAACTTAAGTTCTCGCATGAGCAGCACCTCTCTTTGAAAGATGTTGAATGCAAGGCGTGCCATGCAAACGTAGAGTCTGCCGAGACGGTCACGGCGCAGCTGCTTCCGGAAATGGCGGCGTGCAATACTTGTCACAATAATCGAAACGTCACCAATACATGCGAATCGTGCCACACAGACTTTGCGGCGTTGATACCTGTGGACCACCGTCGATCTGATTTCAGACGCAATCATCGCGACCAGGCACGTTTGGGTGCTCTTGAAACAGACTGCCAGAGTTGTCACACTGAGACGTTTTGCCAGCAATGCCATCAAGGTCTGGGACTGAAGAAGTTTGGTCGAACCGATCTTTCAGCCGATCCTTCTCCGAAACGATCGACAAAGGATTCGCCCAATCAAACCGTGTTACAGAATGTTCACGAGCTCAACTATCGCTTTACCCACGGTATTGATGCAAAGGGTCGCTCGGCAGAGTGCGCCTCCTGCCATTCAACACAAGAATTCTGTGTTCAGTGTCATGACGCGGGTGGGAATGTTACGCAAGCAAGATTCAAGCCGTCGTCGCATTCAGTCCCAGGATTCACAACGATAGGAAGAGGTTCTGGGGGAGGCCTCCACGCAGAAGAAGCGCGCCGTGACATTGAGAATTGCATTAGCTGTCATGATGTGGAAGGTCGGGACCCAAGTTGTATGACATGCCATGCAGAATCGGGGAGCGTGCGGTGAATGTGGATTTCAAAGAGTTAAGGTAATAACTTATCCGGAGGGGCAAATTGGTATGAAGACTTCTGCATTTTTACTCATCATTTTGTTGGCAGTAGCTGGCACGCTGGCGTTGCTTGCCGGATGTGAAGGCCCGGCTGGTTTGAATGGTAAGGATGGCAAGGATGCTGAACTGCCACCGTTCAACCTCGAAGGTTATGCGCCAGGCATAAAGTGCGCGTCTTGCCATACTGCTGATCAAGATACGACATACTTTGTTGCGGGGCGCAAGTATGAGTGGCAGTTTTCGAAACATGCGGTGGGAGGCGATTTGGATAGGAATGCCTCGGGATGTGCAGGTTGCCACACGACCGAAGGTTTCGTGAAGCGTTGGCTTGCTGGATGGCAGGCAGACCAGTCCATTCCATCAGAGATATTACATCCAAGCCCTCCGGGTTGTTTTGCATGTCACTCTCCGCATGCACGCGGCAATTTTACTCGCCGTGACACTTCTGCCGTTACGATTACCTCATTTATTACCGGCGTTCCCGATGCAGTGTTTGATTATGGTAACGGCAACATCTGTGCGCGGTGCCATCAAACCCGGGTGTCATCGCCAATGAGTCCGAAACCAGATCCAACGAAGACAGCAATTACAGATACGTTGAAGATTACCTCAAACAGATGGTACCCCCACTACGGGGTGAACGCCCAGATGCTCATGGGTACAGGGGGGTTTCAATTTGTTGACTTTACTTATACTGGCAACTCGAACCATACGGATAACACCGTTATTCGGCAGGAAGGATGCCCGCAGTGCCATATGTCTGAACCAGTTGGCGGCGGTGCGGGTAAGGGTGGTGGTCACACGATGTGGATTAAATATGATAACGAGGGTGTGACGGGCTATGTCCTTACCGGCTGCAAAGAGGCAGGGTGCCATGTCTCGACGATGACCACTCCAGATATTTCAGGCCCGTCTACTGGTGGCGTGGGAGCACAGACTCTTATCGCCAGGAATCTCGACACGTTAAAACAATTGCTGGTTGCACGCAACTGGCTCGATCCAGCCACAGATCTTTTGAGGGCTAGCTCGTCTAATCCACTAAAGATTGTACCGGCCTCACGTGCCGGCGCAATCTACAACTACTTTTTCATCGAGCACGAGGGCAGCGAAGGTGTGCACAATACTAAGTATGCCTATGAACTCCTCCGATCTTCCATACAAGAACTGAGATTGCCCTAACGAAAGCGCTGGCGAATGAGGCCATCAATGAAGAATAAGAATCCCATATTCGCGATTGCTCTTGGTACGCTGGTCGTCGCATTCGTCGGCTGCTCAGATCTGAAGACAGACCTTCCGTCACCTGTCACCCCTGGTGTTAAGTGCATAGGCCTGATTGGGTTGATACCTCTTCCACAAATTTTCACGGCAAGGTGATTCGCGCGGCGAACGGTGAAGTGCAGGAATGTTTGAAATGTCATGGCCTGAACTATCAGGGAGGAACCTCCGGAGTGTCCTGCGTGGCGTGCCACCAAACCAACGGGGCCTCACTGCATGGCAGAGGCTGGACCGATCCATCATCGCCAAACTTTCATGGCAACGCCATTCGCTCAGCGAACTGGGACATGAGACCCTGTCAGTCCTGCCATGGAGCCCTCTACGATGGGGGGAAGGTTGGAGTATCGTGCAGGGAATGCCACACAAATGGGGCTGGCCCAGAGAACTGCGCAACGTGCCACGGCAGTGCGAACCCAGCTCCGCCAAAAGATCTCAATGGAAATACTTCAACCACGGCACATGGCGTCGGCGCGCACCAGCGTCATTTGTTGGGCGGTGGGTCCAGCGCGACCTACACGTTAGTATGTTCAGAGTGTCATCATGTACCTCCGAGTGTATACTCTGCGGGACATGTTGACTCTCCGCTTCCGGCGGATGTACTCTTTCAAGGGGGGCTTTCCGGTGCTGATCCATCAGACGTTGCAAGCCCAGCTTACGATTCACAAACATTCAAATGTAACAACGTATTCTGCCATGGGAATTGGAACTTGGAAAAGAGTTCATCAGACTACCCATTCGCCTACACGGATAGTGTTATGAGAGGTTCGAACTATGCTCCTCTTTGGACTGGCGGCTCAGTTGAAGTTGCATGCGGAACCTGCCACGGACTGCCGCCAGCTGGCCACGCAGCGGCGGATACGACGGGAGCCACCTGCGGAACTTGCCACACCAATCCAAGTGGGCAGGCAATCGTAAACACCTCCGGCCAGATCGTCGACAAGCTGAATCACTTGAACGGAAAGATAAACGTCTTTGCAACGCAAAAGAACTTCTAAGTAGTCTCACACTTCATATTTTACCCCCTCAACCCACGCACGTCACCGCAGGTTGCAGTTTCCCTTCTGATTCCCTATCTTTATTACATAATAGTGGTGTCCAACTCGAAGGAAGAGGAATGCAGCGTCATTTTGTCAATGAGCTCGAATCACTCAAAACCAATCTCATCAAGATGGGGAGTTTTGCTGAAGATGCGATAGCTGAGTCAGTGAGAGCATTCCTGGAAAGAAGGAAGGATGTGGCCGAAAGGGTTGTCGCGCAAGATGCGAGGATCAACTCGTTTGAGATCCAGATCGATGATGCAGTTGTTGACCTGCTTGCCTTGCAGCAGCCTGTTGCAACCGATCTCCGTTTTATTCTCGCTGCCTCGAAAATCAATAATGACCTTGAGCGCATCGGTGATCATGCGGTGAACATTGCCGAGTCTGCGCTCTCCTGCACCGACCTCTCTCAGATCAAAGAATACAGTGACATAGCGAAGATGGCGGAAATTACCAAGAGGATGTTGCGCGATACTATTGATGGGTTCATCCATAATAACCCAACACTCTGTCGGGCCGTGCTCGCCAGTGATGATGTTATTGACGATCTCAATAAGAAGGTGGTCAAAGAAATTGTGGATGTGATGCGCAAGAGTCCCGAGGCAATTGACCAGGCACTGGAAGTCATACGTGTCAGCCGGAACCTCGAACGCGTTGCTGATCTGGCAACGAACATCGCCGAAGAGGTCA
>JBGPGQ010000104.1:0-9671 GCA_041483995.1 Bacteroidota bacterium | reverse complement strand
ATAGCTTAAATGGTGAAATGACGGATGTGGATATTGCACTGAATGCAGAAGACTTCATTTTTACAAATGTGCCGCCGAATCCTGTTCCGTCGGATACTGCTGGTAAGAAAGATATGCAAAATACGATCACTCATGAAGCCGGGCACTATGGCGGATTGGGTGATACGTACAATCCAGGGTACCCTCAGTACATTCCACTTATGGGTGCCAGTAACGATACTGTAACAATGTTTGGGTTCATCCAGAATGGCGAGGTGATGAAGCGATCCCTTCATGTTCCCGATACAGCAGGAATAGGCTACATCTATAGCCACCTCCCGCAAGACCGAGTGGACCTGATGCTCGTCTTCGATGGAGCTGGCAACTTTGCTTCACCATCAGTCTATAACGGGTTTATTCCGTCGAAAAACAGTGCGGTTGAACTTGTCCAGAAGTTAAGGGTAGGCGACAGGGTGGGCGTTCTCCGGCTCCCCAGTACATTTGTCCAACATCTCACAACGATCCAGGATAGCGCGTCCAGAGCCCAGGTTTCAAATGCGATCAACGGCATGCTCACGGGCGGGACAAGCGCCATTGGGCAAGGGTTGCAAACGGCCATTAATGAATTGACCGGAGCATTGCCTTTGCCGAACAGACGAAGGGCCATGATCCTGTTCAGTGCGGGAGAGGAACAGGCAAGTGTACCGGACGCGCAGAGTATGATACCGAGTTTGAAATCGAATGGCACCCAGATGTTCACGTTAGGATTTAGTGGATCTCTCATAGGCCAGGACCTTGATAGTAAGTTGGCCGATTCGACAGGAGGGTATTACTTCTATCCCAGCTCCGACTCGACATTGAGCAAAGATGTCAACCAGATCTGGAATTTCATGGCAGGGCTGCAACTTCTTGACGATACGTTGCTTGCATCTAACGCGCCCGGACTTACCTGGCAAGGTGGCCTGACATGGCAGGGGGGCCTCAATTGGCAAGGCGGTTTGAGTTGGCAGGGTCGGGTCGATAAGGGAACAACGTCGATCCTCCCTGGGCTTGCCTGGCAGGGAAGCACATTCATCCTTGGTCTCATTTCGCCCGTCGGTGACACGATCGTTCCGGCTAATCTCTCAAGGCATCCGAACGTCCATTACTTCGAAGGTCCGACGTATGCTTTCTTCAAGGTCGATAATCCCAGTCCGGGACAATGGGTGCTGCATACAGATGGGGCAAACAGCACTCCCCAACCACCAAATCCTGAAACATTGATTTTCTCTATCAACGCGGCTGCAGATGTTACAATGGATGTGTTGTTTGACAAGACAACGTTTGCTCCCGGCGAGGTTGTCCACGTTCAGGCAACACTTTCTCAAGGAGGACAATCGCCCGGTGGTGAGCACACTCAGGGAGGCGGCCCAATTACTAATGCCAGTGTGAAAAGTGATATCATCTTACCCGGTGGTTCCACTCAGTCTCTAACGCTCAGTCACATCGGAAGCGGAGTATATGTTGGGAATTTTGTCAACACTTCAACTGCCGGAAGCTATCGATTCGTCATACGTTCGCTCGGACAGGTACCTGTGACACTGGATAGCTTCAAACGACAAAGCGAGCAATCGGTGTTTGTTGTGCCACCCTTTGTGCCAAATGCTGTTCTGTTTGCAACCAACAGTATTTCAGTCCAGGATACATCCAATATTGTTTCGGGAAGCATCATCGTAAACAATGTGAGGGCCGGCTCGGGAGTAGAATTACTTCTCGGTAGACGAGTCACCACACCGAATGACTATGCACTGAAAGCATCACGCATCACCATTCAATCCGGTGCAAATGTTGCAGGAGACGTCTACTACAATCAGCTTACCAACAGCGGAACGATTGGCGGAACAACACACACGCCATTAGCACTGCCTGTGGTGCTTACCCTGCCTCCTTTTGAATCAACGACAATCGGAACCCAGGATGTTACTGTCAGGTCGAACAAGCAGGTGACACTAGCTCCGGGGAGATATCGGACTATTTTCGTTGATGATCGGGGAACGCTCACGTTGACCGGTGGAACATACGAGATAAAGAGCCTCGAAGTCGAGGAACATGCAAAACTCTTATTCACGTCCCCGACACATGTTCGAATCTCTCTTGGATTCCAGTCCGAAGATGATTCGTACGTGGGCCCTGCACAAGGAAGCACAATTGATGCAACCGCGATTCTCTTTTATGTCGCGGGAACAGATGCAGCCAGCCCATTCTCGAAGGCTGTGAACGTATAAAATGACGCAAAGGTTTTTGCCAATCTCTATGCAAAGAATGGTACAATTGTGCTGGGTGACAGAACACAAGCCACAGGTTCATTCCTGGCAAAAGACATCAGCGTTGGCAAGAAGGTGCAGATTACGCTGGCAAATGCTTTCGCTGGATTGGTAAGACCTGCGTTGACGCCCTGGGGTGAGGAACCCGAAGGGACCCCTGTTTCCGACCTGCCCCTGACGTTTTCACTTGGTCAGAATTACCCGAACCCATTCAATCCTTCCACTCAACTCCGGTATGGATTGCCGCAACAGAGCCACGTTACACTGACTATCTACAACACACTCGGTCAGGAAGTCGCGCGCCTGGCCGATGAAGTTCAGGCAGCGGGCTATCATGAAGTGCGGTGGGAGGGCACAAATACCGGCGGACTTGCTGTTGGTACTGGAGTTTACTTCTATCGTATGGATGCGGTAGGAGAAGATGGCACGCGATTCGTGCGAACCGACAAAATGCTCTTGCTGAAATAGCATGCCATGGATTTGCGTCGTCTCGCTCCACAGGTGTCAGGAGTGAGACGACCTGTTTGTCAAGCAGTTGGCTCGATTCGTTGTAGTATGTCTGCATAGTATATGTGGTCTCGACCCGAGAATGAAAAGTAAAGGCCCGATCCCAACTTCATTTACATACCTCTTCACATTCGTCCTCGCGGCTACTCTTCAGCTGAATGGTGTTGCCCAGCATCGAATCAAGTTCAACCATCTCTCGGTGAAGAATGGCCTCTCGCAAAGTGCGGTGACTTGTATTTTCCAGGATCGCCAGGGGTTCATGTGGTTTGGAACGCAGGATGGTCTGAACAGATACGACGGCTACTCCTTCACTGTCTTTAAACACGATCCGGGGGATGCTAAAACACTTGACGAGAGTTTCATTTCCTCCATTGCTGAAGATCGTCAAGGCGTACTGTGGGTTGGAACCCTGAACAATCCTAAAACGCTGAATCGATTCGATCGTCAAACAGAGACATTCTCCCAGGTCCCTCGCGATAGCGTTGATCTGACCAGGCTGCAGGTGAGTTCCGTCTTTATCAGCTACGAAGACGGGGCCGGAGTGCGCTGGACGGGGAAAATTGGCGGAGGACTCACGCGCGTTGATTCAAAAAGTGGTGCAACGACCGTTTTCAAACATGACCCTGCGGACTCGAAAACCCTCAGTGATGACAGGGTCTACTCGGTGTATGGAGACAAATCCGGGACAATCTGGGTTGGTACACGCGAAGCCCTAGATCGTTTTGATCCCGCAAGCAGAACGTTTTTCCATTACAAACACGAGGGCAGGGATCCAAATTCATTGAGCGATAACTGGGTATGGCCGATTTTTGAGGATCAAAGTGGAACGCTCTGGGTTGGCACCGTGCGCGGTGGCCTCAACAGGTTTGACCGCTCCACGCTGAAATTTGAAACATACAAGCATGACGCGGGTGATTCAAAAAGCATTAGTGATGACTTCATCATGTCTTTATACCAAGATCGGTCCGGAGTGATGTGGATTGGAACCAGCAACGACGGGTTAAATATGTTCCATCCCGGGTTTTCCGCCTTCGTCCACTACTCCAACGATCCCGCAAATCCAAAAAGCCTGCTCGAAAACAACATCATTTCCCTTCTCGTAGATCGCACCGGTACGCCATGGGTTGGAACGCGTAAGGGGCTTGACCGCCTTGACCGCTCGCAGGGAACATTCACGCACTACACGCATGACCCATCAAACAACAAGAGTATAGCAGACATTCCGAACTGTATGTGTGAGAGTCGCTCTGGCGCGTTCTGGATCGGAACCTTTAGCAACGGGCTCGACCGCATGGATCGTTCGACCGGCACCTTCACGCACTTTCAGCACGACCCGACGAAGCCGGGAAGCCTGAGCGACAACCGTATCTATGCCCTTCTTGAAGACCACACCGGTGTTCTCTGGATTGGTACTTATGGTAGCGGGCTTAATCGATTTGACCAGGCCACAGGAACCTTCTCCGTGTTTACCCATAACGACTCTGTGAGCACCAGCATCAGCAACAATGGAATCTGGGCACTGTGTGAAGATCATGAAGGTGTTCTATGGGTAGGCACATCAGGGGGCGGTCTCAATCGGTTCGACCGTCAGAAAGGAACCTTTGCATCGTTCAAGCACGACAAATCCACGCCATCAAGTCTCAGCGACGACAATATCATTTGTATCTACGAAGATCGGGCGGGAACAATATGGGTGGGGACAGTGGGTGGGTTGAATCGCTTTGATCGAAGCTCTGGAACATTCAAGCAATACCGCGAGAAAGACGGCTTGCCGAATGATTTTGTGTTTGGCATCCTGGAGGACAGCCATGGTTTTCTTTGGTTGAGTACCAACAAGGGATTGTCCAGATTCGATCCACAAAAAGAAACATTCAGCAATTACGACGTCAGCGATGGGTTGCAGGGGAATGAATTCAATCAAAATGCTTTCGCGAAGAACACGCTGGACGGTGAAATGTATTTTGGCGGCGGGAACGGATTCAACGCATTCCACCCCGACAGCATCCGGAAGAACACCTATGTACCGCCGGTTGTGTTCAGCGCATTCCGTCGCTACAACACTGACGACAAGGAGGGAAAACCAATCGAAGAGGGTGGCATCCCTGCAAGAAATCAGATCAACCTTACTTACAAAGACAACATTGCAACATTCGAATTCGCCGCCCTGAGCTACTACAACATGTTCAAAAACCAGTACGCGTACAAACTGGAGGGCTTCAGCGACAACTGGATTCAGCTCGGTACAGAACATCGCGCCACATTCACAAATTTGGATCCCGGAGAATACGCGCTACGCGTCAAGGGCTCAAACAATGACGGTGTGTGGAACGATGAGGGGGCGTCACTCAAGTTGACCGTCACTCCCCCGTGGTGGAAGACAAGGTGGGCATACTCCGGCTATGCGCTGATGATACTCAGTTTCCTATATGGTGCGCGAAGATTTGAGATCAACCGCCGTGAGCAAAAGGCACAGGTGAGAGAATCGCAATTGCGCGCGAAGGCAGCGGAAGCCGAAAAACGGGTGCTGGAAGTTGAAAACGAACGCAAGACAAAGGAACTGGAAGAAGCCAGGAACCTCCAGCTTTCCATGCTTCCAAGTGATGTACCGAAACTTCCCCATCTGGATATAGCCGTGTTTATGAAAACGGCAACTGAAGTTGGTGGAGATTATTATGACTTCAGTATTGGACAGGACGGCACACTCAATATCGCCTTTGGGGATGCGACCGGCCATGGCATGCAAGCGGGAACGATTGTCACGCTTATGAAGGGCTTCTTTACATCCGATTCTTCGCGTCTAGACATTCAGACGTTTTTCAATCATTGCAGCAAGTCCATCAAGGAAATCAAACTCGGCAGGCTGCTGATGGCGTTCAGCCTCTTGAAAGTCAAGGGGAACAAGGTCTCCTTCTCCAGTGCTGGGATGCCCCCGATTTACCTTCACAGAAAGGCTTCCAAAACCGTCGAAGAAATCATGCTCAAGGGAATGCCCCTTGGTGCAATGAAAAACTTTCCGTATACTCTTCACGAGGCGGAACTACAGATTGGGGACACCGTTCTCCTGGTCACCGACGGTTTGCCCGAGCAGAAAAACCTGGCCGGGGAGATGTTTGACTACAGCAGGGTTCAAAAAGCATTCGGCGAGGTTGGCGACAGCACACCCGACCAAATCATCAGGCATCTCATGAGTCATGGAGAGAGCTGGATGAACGGTGCGCAGCAGGATGACGACATTACCATGCTGGTGATCAGACACAAAGCGCCAATCTGACCAAAGAAAACAAGCTCCTTATCACGTCGCACAGAACAGAATCCTATGAAGGACGCGATTACGCTCAAGATGTCGTTGCCAAAAATCCCGAACATTGAGTTGGTAGCAATCGAGGGGCTGGATCGACTGGCGCACCATTTGGGAATTATGGAAGACAAGATCGGAGAAGCAAAAGTACTTGTCACCGAAGCAATTATCAATGCGCTCGAACATTCTGGGGAAAGTGATCCGGCCGTGCGGGTCGAATTTTCGATGACGAAACAGGAATTGATCATTCTTGTAAGGGATTTTGGAAAAGGATTTGAACCGTCATCGATAGAGGTCCCGAATATTCACGACAAGCTGGGCTCGAAGGACAAGCGTGGGTGGGGTCTGAAGCTGATGAAAACGATGTCTGATGACTTTCGCATCGAATCGAACAAACAAGGAACGAAAATCACCATCAAGAAGTTACTCCACTAGGGAGGCGTATGGAACAACAATTCTCTCTCTCCTCCGAGGTTCGAAACAATTGTCTCGTCATTACCACGACAGGGTACGTCAACAATGTTGGCGGGGAGGCAATTGCGAAAGAGTTTGCCCGCCACTTTGAGGGCGGAACGAAAAAGGTCATCATCAATCTTGCGCAGTCAAAAGTTGTGAACTCGATTGGCATGTCCTTCCTCATCGACATCGTTGACCAACTCAACGACGCAGGAGGCAAGATGGTGTTCACAAATCTCGATCCCGCCATCCATAAGATGTTGTCGATTATGGGACTCTTCCAATTCGCAGGGAAGGCGAACACCGTTGATGATGCACTGAAAGAACTTTCTGCGTAGCCCGGGCATCAAAAGTATGTTGCCACCGCTGCCGCAAGACTTCGTTGAACGCCTCGCGGGCCAGATCAGTCAATTTGAGGAGGGATTTGAGACTCTCTCGAAAGCATCGACTCTCAAGGACATGGCCCGAGTCTTTGCCGGGCTCCTGCGGAGTAATCTCCAAACTGCGGAACCGGGCATTTTTCATTTGTCAATAGAACAAAAAAGGTGGGAAAGGTTTTACGGAGAAGATGGGCAACCCTTTCCCGAAACTGTTACTCTCCCAGCTACCAACAATTTTTCTCTCCAGCATCTCGACAATACACATACGAGAATTGGCGTTGTCCAGCCGCTCACGGATGGGTCAACTCTCGGTGTGGTACTCGCAAGAAAAACTCCCGGTGGTCCATTCACAGAGATAGACAAGCTTTCGCTTCAATTGCTTTTGCAGCTCTATGCAAATGCACATCGACCGTTGCTGCAACGACGAAACGAGAAGGAGTTGGTATTTTCATTGAACCATCGCGTATTGCAGCTCAACAGCCTTATTGATACCGGCATCGAAGTCTCAAAGCTGAAGCGGGAGGGCTCCCTGCATCAGCTCGCTCTCGAGCGGGCGGCATCGCTGACGAACGCTTCACGTGGCCTGCTGGTTGTTTCAAGTAAGGGACAAGAAATAGAACGATATGCATTCCCCGGTGGCAAGATTTCGGTCGATCATATAAATACCGTTCATCGCATTCAGTCGTCATTTGAGTTCTTTAACAACACGTACACTTTTGAGTTGTTTGAAAAAGAGAGCCGTGCGGGTACAGTTCCATTCGATGAGACAGACCACATATTGTTGAACGCGCTCGCACGACAGGTTCATGCCTCTCTTGAAAACCGCTACCTCCTTCGTCAGGCACTGGAGAAACAGAAAATCGACCAAGATATTGCGGTCGCGGCCTCCATTCAACAGCGGATTCTCCCGGAATCTCTTCCTAATATAGAGGGGTATGATCTTTTTGGGATCAACATACCATCAAAATCTGTCGGCGGTGATTACTATGACTGTATCCCGTTGTCGGATGGGCGCATAGCGCTTGTCATTGCAGATGTGTCGGGGAAAGGGGTGCCAGCTGCCTTGCTTGTGAGCAGTTTCCACGCGTATCTAGGTGCCTACCTCGAGGGAGCCGTCTCGCTTGTACAGCTAACCCAGAGATTGAACGATGCAATCTACCGCGCCTCGACTGACGACAGGTTCATAACTGCGTTTCTTGCCCTCCTTGATCCAAAGACGGGGAAGTTGGAATCTGTCAGCGCCGGTCATAACCCGGTCTATCTTGTCAAGAGTAACGGAAAGGTGCAAGAACTTAGTGCGGGCGGTGTGGCCCTGGGAATGCTCGACATGGAGTTTCCGTATCAGACCGATGAAGTTGTGATCGAGAGAGGTGAGCGATTGCTGCTGTACACGGACGGGGTGACGGAGGCAATCAATGAGCAGGAAGAACTCTACGACAACATTGTTCCCGTGAAAGAATTCATAATAAAGAAGCGACAACAATCGGCACAAGAATTTATCGATGCTTTGATTTCAGACATCAAACGCTTCTCCGGTGCTGCCCCACAAGTGGATGACATAACTGCGCTATACCTCATTCGCTGCTGAGCGGTCCTTTGTGTGCCCCCAATGGAACACAGAGATTATGTGTGGTTAGATTCTGCGCTTTTTTGAATATATCGAAATCCTAGTATAATACAGGAAACGCGAGAGCTTTGGCGGGTCTCAAATTGCGAACGGAACATACCGACATCGTGTGTTTTGGAGAGGGTTGAAATGGGCCCGACAGATGTTGTCGGGCCTTGATGTTTCTGATGTAGCGTCATCTGTTCCCTCAATGAACGCCTTCAAGGCGACTGCAACTCTTCCACCACGTTTCTACAGCTACTAGCTCACCTCGGACGATATCCTGTTTACCGATTTATGTAACTCCTCGCGCGCCAGATAGCTACAAATCTCTGTGCCCCAAAAGGCGCGCAAAAGCCTTGACTTAGGCGTGTAATTGTATTATACTTTGTACTGCAAAGTACTTTGCAAGCATCCGCCAAAGGATGCTGTTTGATGATGATTCTACAGGACCGAACAATCGACGCTTGATACGAACCGGTGATAAACCGGACATCTGAACCCAAGTACTCTAGAGAGGATATCATGAATGACGGCTGGCTGAAACGTTCGGTCATATTACGAATGACCATAATTGGATGTCTGACAATTGTAATGCTCGTACCATCGTTCCTGGTAATGGGATTGATTTCTGATCGTGAACAAACGAGAGACAAGACAACGGCCGATGTAAGCGAAAAGTGGGGAGAAAAACAAACTCTTGCGGGGCCAATCCTGACCGTGCCATTCAAACGCAGTGTGCGGACTGAAAAGGAAGATACACGCTTCATAATCGAACACGCACAACTGCTACCTGAGAGCGTCTCATTTACAACAACCGCATCACCCGAGGTAAGGTATAGAAGCATTTACCAGGTGATCCTGTACAACGCCGTCGTGAGCCTGCGAGGAACATTCTCGCTGGATGGTCTTACTGGAATGAACATAAAGGACGAGGACGTACTGTGGGAGGAGGCTTCGTTGGCTATTGGTATCAGCGATTTGAAGGGAGTCAAAGAGGCGGTCACAGTCCGATGGGGTGGTAAGGAGTTTACGGCTGAACCGGGTGTTGGTGCCTGCAATGCGTTAGAATCGGGAATCAGTGTCAAACCCGCAATTTTTGCTGGATCAAAACAGTATGCGTTCGCGGCCAGTATCAACCT
>JBGPGQ010000103.1:0-9677 GCA_041483995.1 Bacteroidota bacterium | reverse complement strand
TTGAACATTCCCGAAGCTGTTCCTATTATTCCGGGGCTGGTCACCGTGAAGATTAGCGTTCCACCCCCGACAAAATTCAAGATACGCCTACCGGTCCAACCACTTGATCCGCTTGCCAACAGTGTACCGCCCGTGACGTTAACATTTCCTTTTACCTTCCACTCAGCATACGCTAAAGAGCTGTTACAAAGATTCCAGGTACCAGCAGAGAGATTTACATTACCATCAATGTTGATGATTGCCTTTGCCAGTGTGTCGGCACCGCTGCCTGTGGATGTCAGTAATGCAGAAGGTCCTGCCACGCTCATATTCCCGCGTATGTAGATATTCTTTAACTGTCCCGTCGTCAAGTTCGTGACTCGCCACTGGACATTATTTGAACTAAGCAGTGTTATATCACCGGCAATCACCGTCCCGTCATTGAAATTCGGACCGCCATTTCCGCCCGAGGTCGTCCCGTTCCAGATCAAATTGAAGAGGCTCTGGTTCTTGAGATTGGTTGGCGTGGTCCCCGATGTACTGTCAATTCTGCATGTCGAGCCGTTCCGCCACGTGTAAGTTGGCATTGCGACATCTGCCCCTCCTGGAAGACTGTACACAAGGAGTCCGCCACTCTCAAAGCTGATTCTTCCCGTCGTAGCAACAGTACCAAATTCGTTCAACGTTCCGGAGACAACCATATCGATACTGTCAGCACCGTCCGCAATGGTGAGCGTTTGCGATGCGGCAACGATGATCTTGCCGCTCGCATTGACGACGACTTGATCGGCCCCTACACTTACGTCAACTGTAATAGTATGTCCGGCAAGAATTGTGATCACGCCATCAACAGAGCTAGGTATGCCCGGAGCGGGAGTCACCCACATCGAGCCATCGAAACGTTCCCATGAATTAACGTCACTCCAGTTTCCGGTTTGATGAGTCTGGTAATCACCAAGCGTCTGAGCATTGACTCCAACGTTCACAATAAACAATGCAATCGAAAGAAGAAGCAGTGATTTCATATATCCTCCAGAAGTTCGCATTACCGGTTGCCTCTACCGGGAACTTGATTTCCATTGCGCGATGGCAACTTAGCGGACACTGATGAATGGAGAATAAAACTTCCACTACCAAATGCCTTCACCCAATATGCATTTCCGGGTTCGATTATCGCTACAGGGGAAAAACTTCCTGAAAATCCAAAGAAGGCTGATGCTCTGAGGTTAGACGGAACAGTCACAATTTCACTCGTGTCAACAGGAAATGAAATTGATCCGATTATGTTCCAGCCCTCAGTCATCTGGATTGTATCCGCAAGAATCGGAAGGCCGGTCATTAGATTTGTTGCGCTCACCGGGAACTTCTCCCAGTAACCAACACCTTTCTGCACGCGGTATTGCTCTTCGTACCCGGAGCCGGCAGCAAATGCGTATGCAAAATTGAACGATGCGTTTGGGAACAAACGACTTACAGAATCATTGTCGGCAATAATCGGGTTCGACACCAGATTCCATCCGGCAGAAATCGGAACGTTTACCAGCACGTTCGTGCTCGTGCCATTTCCAGCCACAGAAATCGAATCAGGTGAACTGGGAGCATTACTAAAAAACACAACGGACCCACTCTGCAACCCAATGGAAGTCGGGTTAAAAGCAACGACAAATCCCTCGCTGTTGCCTGAAGTAATGTTACTGCTTCCCGAGGGATTCACGTTAAACTCACCACCGAACACCTTCACTGAATCTATCCTGAGAGTTCCTGTGCCGGTATTCGTCACTGCGGTGGTATCAGTCGCATTGCTACCGATAGTCACATTCCCAAGGCTTACGGGATTAGGCTCCGCAGAAAATCCAGACTGCACTGCTATACCGGCAAGGTCTACGGTATCCGGTGACGTCGGGGCATCGCTATACACAACAAGAGATCCACCCTGCATACCATTTGATGTTGGATGGAACGCAACGGAAACCAGAAGACTGTCCCCAATGGGAAGTGTCGCAGAGAATCCCGGCGTGGCGGAGAACTGACTTTCATACGTTCGTATCGAGTCTACATGGAGAGTAGCAAGCCCCACACTTGTTATTTTTACCGTATCCTGAACAGCGCTGTATATTGCTATGTTGCCGAAATTCACACTCGAGGGAACAATAGAAATTGCCGAGAACAACATTTCGCTTGTTTCAAAGCAGCCGAGATCGGGGGCTGGACCGTTGAAGGGCAAGCCAACGTTCGTGCCTGCATTAATCAAGTCGCTTCCCGCTGAAAGATGCATGAAATTCAAGGCCGGTAAACTCCCGTCAGCATTGCGCGGGCCACGAACTCCTGCCGTATCGATACTCACAAAATCAGCGTTGGTCACAATGAATGGGGGGTTCCAACTATTTGTTGCCTGCACGGCTGCCGGCAGGAGGCTGACGGATCCTGTTCCTGCAGAGACGCAGTTTTTTAGCGTCATCACACTACCGATATCAATGGGTCCACTCATACCATAGTTCGTCCCATTGCTAAAAGATGTACAATTCAGAAGAGTCATCGAACCATGATTATTGTTCTGATCGAAGCCTTTCACCCTGTTCTGAAAGGACAAACAGTTCTTCAGGATCATCGTGTGGCTCAGGTTCGCTGAGTCGCTTCCACCCATCTTGTAGCCATTTCCATTGCCCGTGCTTGCCGTACCCGTCTTCAGGTATCCGTTCTTGAAACACCAGCAGTTTTCCAGTGTTGTCGTCGGGACTACGGTGGGGCGTGGACGGATGTACCCATCCCACCCATCGTCTGAGTTCTGCCACGCACGGCAGCCATAGAAATAGTTGCCACTCCCGACATCGAGTTTCGGTGCAAACCCGTCGGCATTACCGTTGCCGGGATCTGCGTTGAAATACGAGTCGCAGTTGATGATCTGGTTGTTGGATGCTCCGCCCCCGAGCTGAAGTCCTGTATCACTGTTCTCACTGAACGAACAAAACTCAACGACATTATTGGAGCCCGAAATGTTCATTCCGTTGTCTCCAGCTTTCCAGATATCGAACCCTTTGATGTACCAATAGCTCCCCGACACCCTGATACCCCTGTTGTTGCTGTTCACTGGCATTGCTGAAAAATCCAGGAACGCTCGTTCCCCGGGATACGCGAACAGCTTGTACATGTTGGCACTCGTACCATTTCTCGAAAGAGTGATCGTGGTTGAGTACGCATAAGTACCACCACGAACATAGATTGTCGTACCGGGAGTCGTTGCGACTGAAATTGCTTTCGGTATGGTTCTAAATGGATTCTCCAGCGTACCGGCGCCGGAGTCGCTCCCTGTCGTTGCCACATAGTATGTCTGCGCTTTCAACTGACATGCGCAACACATCAATATCGCCACGACAAGACACAACTTCCTCACCACATATCTCCTTTGACAGAATTACTGTACTCCAGACTTCAATCCTCCGATGCACGACCAATAACGAATTATCTGAGGAGTACGAGCTTCCCGGAACCAGTCTTTGCACCACTTTGCAAACGGTAGAAGTACATACCGCTTGCAAGATGCGCAGCGTCAAACTTCACTGTATAGTACTTCCCGGCTTCCACTACATCATCAAATAACGTTGCCACCTTTTCGCCAAGAAGATTGAACACCTCAAGAGTTGCTCTTTCACTCTTGGCAAGAGAGAAACTGATTTGTGTCGATGGATTGAAGGGATTCGGGTAGTTTTGGCTAAGGAAGAAAACTCTCGGCAGACCTTCGACTCCATTGACGCCGCTCGATGGATCATACTCAAACGCCCCGAGGTCGGGTGCAAGCCCGAGGAATGGAAGTCCGATATCGGTTCCGCCATCAATCAGATCGCTTCCCTGAGCAAGCCGCAGGAACGGAAGGTGAGGCAGACTCCCGTCAGGTTGTCGCGGCCCGCGCACACCGGCAGTATCGATGCTCTGGAAGTCAGCCGTGGTAACAACGAAGGGAGGCATCCAACTGTTCGTTGCCTGAACTGCATAACTTCCTAACTGGCCATACGCTCCAAGCGCAACGCAATTCTTTACCGTTACTACTGATGTGCTTCTGATCGGACCGTCAATACGGTAATTAGTCCCGTTTCTGAATGCGGTACAGTTCAACAACGTCATCGACCCACGATTGTTATTCTGGTCGTATCCTTTCACGCGGTTGTCAAATGAGAGACAATTCTTCAGAATCATGTTATGTCGAAGACTGTCGGCATTACTATTGTCACCCCCCCCCATCTTGAATCCGTTCCCATTGCCGGTGCTGGGGCTACCATTCTTCAAATACCCGTTCTGGAACACCCAACAGTTCTCAAGAGTCGTTGTGACATTGTCGGATGGCCTCATATATCCATCCCATCCATCGTCCGAGTTCTGCCAGGATCGACAGCCGTAGAAATAATTGCCGGTTCCAACATCGAGTTTTGGTGCAAAGCCGTCCGCGTTTCCCTGGCTAGGATCGGCATTGTAGTAAGAGTCGCAGTTGATGATCTGGTTGTTGGAGGCACCACCCCCGAGTTGAAGGCCCGTATCATTGTTTTCGCTAAGCGAGCAAAACTCTATAATATTGTTCGAGCCCGAGATATTCATTCCGTTGTCCCCGGCTTTCCAGATATCCAATCCCCGGATGTGCCAGAACCTGCCGGATAGCCTGAGACCTCTCTGACCGAAGGGTTCTGAAGAAAAATCGAGAAGAGGGCGTTCGCCGGGATAAGCATAAAGATGGAACCAACTCGTATCTGTTCCCACTTTCGAGATGTTGATGGTTGCGGAGAGAAGATATTGGCCGCCGCGTACGTATATCGTGTCACCCGCAATGGAGACAGTCACCGCTCTCGGAATTGTCGCGAACGCAGAGTCCAGCGTCCCGGGATAAGCGTCATTGCCGGTTGTCGACAGATAGTGCGTGGTTGCATTGACAGTGGAAGCCACGATAACAGCCACAACGATAATCCGAATCAGATTCTTCACCACGATTTCCCCACTGATGTATGATTGTTCATGTCGCTTACTTCGTCAGTAACAAATTTCTTTGCTTCGCCCCCGCTCTCACTCGCGCCATCGCCGCCGAAGAAGATGGGGAGAGGATAAGACTTCCCGAAGAGGAAACCTTCACCCAATAACCCAGGCCAGGCTCGATCATAGCGGACTGACTATATCCAGCCGCATAGACATAGAAGGGCGATGCGATGATTCCCGCTGGAACACTGTGGATGTCGGCAGTATCAACAGCAAGCGAAACTGAACCGACCATGTTCCACCCTGCGTTCACCGCGATCGTATCGGAAGCGCGAGTCGTTCCTTCCACTGTATCTATTCCTGCGTTTGAAAACTTCATCCAGTACCCTTTCCCGTTTTGCATCCGGTACTCCTGCTGATATCCTGAGGAAGCAGCAAACGAAAATGCATATTCAAGCGAGGATACGGGGAACAACTGCCGAACGGAATCCATCGCCGTGGTGACAGGATTGGACAGCATGTTCCACCCGATACCAACAGATACGTTGATAGAGGAGGTAGTACTGGTTCCAAGTCCCGAGAGATGTACGGAATCCGGAGAGGCCGGGGCATCGCTGTACACAACAAGATATGCACTCTTGGCTCCTACAGACGTCGGACCAAAAGTGACGGTGACCATCAGACTATCACCAACCGGCAGCACAGCAGAAGAAGTTGGTGTGGCTGTGAACTCACCACTATGGACGCGAATCGAATCAACGTGAAGGGCAACTACTCCGGCGCTTCTTATTTTCACGGTGTCCTGCTTAGAACTATTGACGAGTACGTTGCCGAAGTTCAGGTTCGACGGTGATAACAGCGCCAATGAGGTGGGTGAGCTAACAGTCCGGAATTTCCACGGCAGAGAGAACGACCCTGCACCCACGGCATTTATTCCTTTCACGCGCCAGAAATATGTCGTTGAGTTTTGCAGACCGGCAGCAACGCATGATGTGTCCGTTAGCGTCGAATCAATCATGGAGGATGCAAAGGTGGAGTCGGTTGACAACTGAATGCGATAGCTTGTCGTATTGAAATTTGTTCTCCACACCACGGCCTGACTTAACGATGTACCTGTTGTACCGTTGGCCGGAGACGCAAGTGCCGGTATTCCGGGAGGCTGCGGTGTCTCGCTGCCGCTACTGCTGAAGTCCCACTTCCCGCTTCCGGCGTAGCTCGATACCATTGCAGGGATTGTTGCAGGGTCGTCTACACTATAGCCATAATATGCCGAAGCTTCGAACGCCGTTCCTCGCGTTTGTGCAGCCCCGCAATTGACAAAGATATTGTTCCTCTCAAGAACGTCACCGGGAATGCTTCCATCACGGCTTGTGTCGCTTGGAAGCGGAACATTTTGGAAATAATTCCCTTCAACAAGAACGTCCGCTCCATCATTTGATGATATGCCGTACAATCCGATATTCCTGTAGTAATTGTTCGCAACATGCGCTTTGCCGTAACGGACTCGAGGATGCCTCTGTTCGGTACTATCGAAGTAGTTGTGGTGATACGTCACCTTCATCGTAACATCGGAAGTCTGGCTGTCCGAATGCCCCATCAGGCAAAGCTTGTTGTGGTTGTAGAAATGGTTCCACGATACGGTGGCATACGATGCCGTGTGTGTAATATCCAGAGCACCATCATAACAGTTCGTAATCGTGTTATGATCGAACCACAAATGATTTCCCGTTCCATCGATATCATCGGCCTGCACGGTGATTCCATCAATTGGAGAGTTCTGGATCTTCAGGTTCCTCACAATGATGTTTTTGGATCGAACAATGTTCAGTCCAAATCCTGAGAGCGTTGCATCTACCCCGACACCGATGATTGAAATGTCATAGGCATCTTTCACATCGCACATGTCGGTTACGACGGTTCCCGTTGTCAGCGTTCCAATGACATAAACGATGAGGGGTGGAAAGTTGAGGCCGTGGCCTACATCAGTACGCCTAAACAGCAGATTCCCAAAATCATCAGAATTTGTAACATACACTATCTGCGATCCTGAACCAGTGCCCCCCGTTGTTCCATTGGGATAGGTAAAGGCGCCGACAGCAGCAAATCCTCTCGGTGCCGACTCGTATGGAAAAGCTCCGAAACCCGGGTTTACAGGCATCACGCCAATTTCCGTTTGATGCGAGTCCATTACTATTGTGTACGGG
The DNA here is from genome assembly GCA_041483995.1 of Bacteroidota bacterium. GTDB lineage: Bacteria > Bacteroidota > Ignavibacteria > UBA10030 > UBA6906 > JBGPGQ01. Next base: position 2,538 of record JBGPGQ010000103.1, on the reverse strand, counting down.
TTCGAGGAACTTTGATTCGTTCCTGACCACCGATAGAAACTGCTCCCGCCTGATGGCATTGCTGTAAGCATTACAGATGTTCCAGCGTCGTAGAATGAATCAGCACTTGCCGGTGAGGCAGCCACTGTGCCCGATCCACTCTTCAACAGGGTAAGCTTGTACACCGGAGTGGCGGCTTGGCCGCCGATATAGATACGATCGAGGTTCGCGTTCTCGCTCGTGTTTGTTGTTGCAGCAAACCTGAGGCGATTGACGCCAGCCTGCATGGGTACCACGATGGGAATTGAGGACCATGTTGTCCAACTGCTCGTGCTGGTAAAAGACGGTGATCCAACCACGGCACCATTGAGAGTGACAGCATACGCTCGGGAACTTGCACCCAACGCATAATACACTCTCACAGTATCGGTCGAAGCTGTCGCGCGGCGGAAAGAAATCTCCAATGAAGCCCCCGTCTTGTTGGCAATATCCACATAACCAACCCCAGAATACCCGGAGTATTGTGAACTAACGTATGCGCTGTTGAGAATACCGTTTTCAGCCTCCAGGACGTTTTGTTGCGGCGGCCCAATCCCTGTTCCAGTGACTCCAACGTTTTCTGCCGTCGCCCCACCTCCTGCATTCGTAATATTTCCGGGATAGCTTACAATAGAGGTCGGCGAAAAGATCGCATAGATTGTGGTTGAAGCCAACGCGCCAGCCGAATATGGAACATTCACGGAAGAGGCAAAGCCCGAGTCAGTCGTCGTGGATACTTGATATCCCGATGGCGCCGTCACAATAATGTTCCCACTCGCGGGAGTCAGCGTCGTCCCTGATAACGCGTATGTCCTCTCGATTGATGTCGTATTGATCTCAACGCCGCCGAACGCCAACGACGTCGGAATTACAACAAGTGTTGGAACGGCAAGAGTTGTATCGTTTCCGGTACCGGGGAAAGTCGTGTTGTAGTTCTGGGAATTTCCAGCTCCCACATTGTATTCGTACACAGCAAAATGATATATCGTGTTCTGCGATAGACTTGTCACATTAACGCTTGTCCCTGTTCCGTCATATACAACTCTGTTTCCACTTCCCTGATCAGCTGCGGAAGCGAAATTGCTACTAACTCCGCTGACGGGATTCCCGTCCATTGGAGCGAACGAAACCGCAGCTCCCAGCCGCGCCACAACAATGCGATTGCTGCCATTGCCTCCAGTGAAACTAACCATGATGGAATTTCCCGTGACCGCACCGAACGCTATACTCGATTGCGCGGTCGGTTGAGCAGAAAGCGCAAAGCCGCTGACACTGACATTTGCCGTAGTTGCTCCGGTGCTTGCGTGAGCAATGTTCCCGGAATACGCTCCGCCTGAAGCTGCATTGAATCGAACAGTGATTGACACGGGCTGCCCAACAATATTGCCCCCACTCACCGGCAGGCTGAGCGGGGATGAATTGTTACCCCACGTACTCCCTCCATTAGTTGAGATTTCAAACCCGACGGGAGGAGTAACGTCAACATTTGCAGTGAGGCTGTTGCCGCTAACAGTATATGTTTGAGTTATCGAAGGTGAACCGACGGTCTGTGAAAAGCTGGGCAGCGAACTTACCAATGGTATTATTGTTGGACCAGCGGTTGATGTCGTTCCGGAGATCGTAACAGTTTTGGTTACCAAATATTTCCCCGAGGTAGCGGCATCTTCCCAGGGATACACTCTAACGTAAAGTGTTTGGCCACCGCTCACAGTAATATTCGGGCTTGCGGTGATGTTCGGACTTCCAGGTGCAGTACTGGGCAGCGGAGATGGTGTCGTAATCTGTGTTCTTGTTCCAAAACTCGGATCGGTAGAATAGTATGCATTTGCATGCATGTGGCTCCCGGAATTCGCGGAGAGGTAGAACGAGATAGAACTCACAAGAAAGTCGTATGTTGGAGTTGGTGCAACCGTGAATTCCATGTATCGCGTGGGTTCTTCCGCCGCATCAGTGATCCAAGTTCCATCTACACCACCACTCCGAGGGCTGGTTCTTTGACCACTACTAGTGTAGCCGTTCGTGCCTGGTTGGACATACAGGTTTGTCAAAGATTGATCCTGAGCCGTAATGTTTCCGGTTGGGGGTGATACGTGCATACTATCAGGTGCAGTAAGATTCCAAGTAACTGAAGCTGCCTGTCCAAACGCACTTGTTGCAAATGCAAAGCTGACGAAGCTTATTTCCAAAAGCCGCACCCAGTTTCTCATCATGATTCCCAATAATTTGATTTCACCGTCCAACCTCGTTTTTCAAAATTCAGTCTTGGAGGTTTGAAAAACTGCGTATGCACTCCATTACCCTCTGACTCTGCAGTCTGCAACCAAATCCCTGGCCGGATTTACACTACTGGTAAATCCGGCCGGTCAATTGTTACTTCAGCATCATTAATTTTCTTACTTCGTTGAACGTCTTACCATTTGCGCCCGTTGCCGAGAGCTGCAGGAAGTACACGCCACTACCAAGCTGTGTGCCTGCATTACCCGTTCCGTTCCACTCTGCTACATGGTAACCGGCCGGACG
>JBGPGQ010000102.1:0-9718 GCA_041483995.1 Bacteroidota bacterium | reverse complement strand
CCACCATACATTTCCCTTGAAGAATTTCAGTCTCTTGAGCCGGAAGTGAGGCTCTTCGAACCTCGACTTGCCACTACAGATGAAGGAGATGGACTTCGTTGTATAAGAAGAATCTGTGAGATTGCCCTGAGAAAACTTCGTCCTGCCGGATCGCTGCTATTGGAAATCTCATACAACCAATCGCAAGAGGTACAGCGGATTGTCGCACAGTCCGGACTTTTGTTTTCCGGTGTGTTTGATGATTATGAGGGTCATCAAAGAATCATTGCAGCAAGGCATGCATGAGAGCTTTGGTTCAACGGGTGACAGAGGGGAGTGTCTCGATTGATGGCAAGCTACATACACGCATTGGAAGAGGTTTTGTTATATTGTTGGGAATAAAAAAAGGAGATACTGCCGCGGCGGCAACATTTCTTGCAGACAAATGTATTGCTCTTCGAGTGTTCGAGGATACAGAAGGAAAAATGAACCTCGGCTTGAATGATGTCAATGGCAGTGCATTGATTGTGTCACAGTTTACGCTCTATGCAGACGCGCAGAAAGGCAATCGCCCCGGCTTCAGTGAAGCAGCACGGCAGGAAGAGGCTGATCCATTGTATCGACAGTTTGTGGAGCGCATGAAATCTGCATTGGGCAATGGCAGGGTTGCCACGGGGGTGTTTGGGGCGATGATGGAAGTGAAGATCATCAATGATGGTCCCGTCACAATTCTGGTTGAAAGCAGGTAATTCCAAATTACTAATAGGAGGTACAATGTCGAACCAACGCCGAAGCATTTACTTCATGACTTCCATGGTGGCTGCTGTTTGTGTATTGTTTTCGGTGGCACGAAGCCAGGGAAGTTTTTATTCTTTGGCAACAGTACATTTCGATGTGCAGTACCAACGGGAGATTTCCGACTCGGATGCACAAAAGGTGGCTGACTATTTGCAACAGGACTACAGCTATCTCAGCGAAAAATTGGGGATTGATTTCAAGAAAAAACTTGAAGTGCGTATCTATGGTTCGGAAGGGAAATTTCTTTCATCGACAAACCAAAAGCGACCCTGGCGGGCGGCGATCTATTGGCGGGGAGTTCTTCATATGCAGCCTGTACAGGCGCTGGTGACGCGAAACATTCTTGAACAATCGCTGTCGTTTGAACTTGCAAACGCTCTGCTCGAACAGACCGCAGGTCAGGGATGCCCTCGATGGCTTCGGGAATCATTCGCTGTGTACCACTCCGGCATGATGGCGAGTCTTACTCCTCCGATCGGCGTGCGGCTTGCATCGTTTTCGGATCTTGATCAGGACCTTCAAAGTTATCCCAATCCTCCTCAAATCGATGACGTGCGGTACATCCTCGGATTGACGATGAAGTTTTTTGTTGAAGAGTACGGAGAGGAAAAAACACTTGGCATATACAAGATGTTCAACGGGAGCACTTCGATTGAAGACCTCTTCAAGAAAGCGTTCAAACAGGAACTCTCGACGATCGAACGGACCTGGGCAAATTACATCGCTGCGGGGACGGACAATTTCAGAAAAACCAAATAGCATAGTCTGAAGCAAGTTCGCGGCGTGCGAATACTCATGCTGTTTCTCGACGGAGTGGGGATAGGGAAAAATGATCCATCGATCAACCCTTTTTTTGCTGCGAGATTACCCGCACTTCGATCATTGTCCAACGGTGAGCTTCCTTCACTCCGCTCCCGTTCTCTTTCGAGTCGAAACGCGGCGATTCTCCCGCTTGATGCGACACTCGGTGTAGAAGGGTTGCCCCAAAGCGGCACAGGGCAAACGGCCTTGTTTACCGGGGTGAATGCTTCGAAATTCATTGGAAAGCATTTTGGTCCGCGCCCATACTCGACGCTGAGGCCTGTCATTGCTGAAAAGAATATTTTTCAGCAACTATTGAACCTGAAAAGGAAGGTGTTGTTTGCAAATGCTTTTCCACAACGCTTTTTTGATTATGTCGATCAAAAGACGTCCAGGTTGACAGTAACAACGCTTTCATGCACAACGAGCGGTCTACCGCTTCTCCAGGTGGATGATCTCGCCGCAGGGTGTGCGGTCTCCGCGGATATTACCAACACATCGTGGCCGGAACTCGGATATCCGCACATCGCTACTATTGAACCTGCCGAGGCGGGTCGGAGGCTTGTGCGTTTGACAGAGAGTAATGACTTTGTTTTGTTCGAGTATTGGAAGACCGACTACGCGGGTCATTCTCAAAAAATGTCGGAAGCTATCGAAGCGCTCGAACTTCTCGATGGTATGCTTGTCGGAATTATTGAAACGCTTGATACGAGTACGACTCTCTTATGTATCACGAGCGACCATGGAAATATCGAAGACATGTCCACGAAATCGCATACACGTAACGCAGTTCCCGCCATCCTGTACGGCTACCGTCATCAGGATGCGGCGGAGTTGCTTCGGGATGGCTCTTTGAGGAAATCAGTTAGTTCACTGACAAACTTCACTCCAATGCTGATCGAGATGCTCTCGAACTAACGTAGCGTTGCAAGGTTGAATAATCCAAAGGACAACCTTGGATTCATCTCTCAATACTCTCTCATTCAACCGTTATCCTGCGCTTCGAACCTGCGTCCTTCTCGTTGTGGGGATCATTGTTGGAAGGGAGGTAAGTCTTCAGAGTACGCTGGTCTCTCTTCTCGCGGTTGCTTCACTGCTGCTTTCATGTCTGTTCCTCATGCTCACTCGCAGCTCAATCAGATTTGTTCCTTTTCTCTCCTTATCGCTTGCACTTCTCTGCATATTTCTCGGCGCGGCGAAAATAAGCTCTGATCGTCAATCTTCAATTTCTCCTGGTGATAGTTTATTCGCCAGACCGCGCGTTCTTGTTGGCACCATCAAAACCCCACCGACTATACTTGGAAATAGAACACGGTTCGAACTCGAAGGCGCTTACCTGAAGGACGGAGAAATTCACACAAGCTTTCCGGCAACTCTTCTGGTTACGCTCAAGCGCACGCGAAAAGACACAAGCACAGTCCATCTTCAGTATGGGATGCTTGTCGCTGTCCGAGGAATGCTCAGCAAACCCTCTGCGGAACGGAATCCGGGCGAATTCAGTCCAAAGCAATACTATGAAGCGAATGGGATTTCGTTATTTATGAATGTTGGTGGCAGCGAAAACCTCTCCGTCCTCGATTCCATCGGCGGCAATTGGATGATGAGAGGGATCGCAGTCCCCGTCAAGAGCTTCATGCTCGAGATGATTTCAACAACCATCGGCGGAGAAGAAGGGGAGTTTCTGAAAGGTCTCCTCATTGGCGAACGGACCGGCATTTCTTCAGAAACGAAACAGTCGTTTGCAAATTCAGGAGTGTCACATGTGCTTGCTGTTTCCGGATCGAATGTTGCAGTCGTTGCCGCAATTCTTTTGGTGCTGCTTGAGTTCTTTCATCTCCCGAAATTCGTACGGGTTGTCCTCACATCAGTTGGCTTGCTGTTTTACATGCTCGTTACCGGAAGTCAACCGCCGGTCGTTCGGGCGACTGTGATGGCTCTTGTGTTTCTCTTTGCCGGGCTGTTTCAGGAGAAGTCCAATCCGTACAATGCACTCGGAATCTCGGCGTTGATTATACTTGGCTTCGATGCGCGGCAACTGTTCGACGTTGGTTTTCAGCTCTCGTTCGTTGCGGTGCTCTCCATGGTGTATTTGTATCCTATAGCAAATGCGTGGATAGGCCGAATATCTGAGAATGGTATTTGGAGTCGTGCAGTTGTTTGGACTTTGCGTGTATGTGCCGTCTCCGCTGTTGCGACACTCGGAACGCTCCCGTTGACTGCAATATATTTCGGAAAAGTGTCCGTCATAGGAATCCTTGCGAATATCATTGTCGTTCCGGCCGTTGGGCTCAGTGTTGTTCTTGGTTTTGCTTCCATCGCCGCAGGCATCTTCAGTCTCTGGTTGGCCGAAGTTTATGCAGCGGTCAACCAGGTTGTCCTCTGGCTTACGATTGAGGTTGCAAGAATTGCCGGTGGCACTTCGTTCGCATACGTCGAGACGTTTCGGTTCAGGTTGATTGATTCGCTTCCGTTCTATGTGGCGCTCATGTTTGTCTTTCATCTTACCAACAAACCCGCAGCGCGGACATTGTTCATCTGTCTTCTCGTCGCGCTGAATATTGCCATACTTGTTCCGCCCTCTCCAACGTATGCAGCCCCTGCTGGGAAGCTGAGAGTCAGTTTCATTGATGTTGGTCAGGGAGATGCAGCGCTTGTGGAATTCCCGGACGGCAGGACGATGCTCATTGATGCGGGACCCTTATCGCATTCATATGATGCCGGAGAGCGCGCAGTGTCTCCATTTCTCAGGCGCCGCGGGCTCTCCACAATTGACATGCTGATAGTGTCTCATCCACATAGTGATCATATCGGTGGTGCACCATACGTGCTGGAGCATTTCGATGTCAAGCGTGTTGTAGATAGCGGGCAGCCGATTCCTTCGGAAGTGTACCATGACTATCTGAGGGATGTTGCTGCAGAACGTTGTGAGTTCAAGTCTGTACGGGCCGGAACTCTTCTTGATAATTTCACAACAGCTCGGCTGTATGTTCTCTTTCCCACGAGTTCGTTCATCACAACGGACACGATACATGCCCATCCCAATTTGAACAATACATCCGTGGTGCTCAAACTCTGTTACGGCGATATCTCGATTCTCTTCTCCGGTGATGCTGAGAAGGAGGCGGAAGAAGAGATGGTCAGTGTGTATGGCGACTTTCTTCATTCAACGTTACTGAAGACCGGCCATCATGGCAGCATTACCAGCAGCACACCGGAATACCTGGAAGCTGTTCAGCCATCGTTTGCCGTCATGTCTGTCGGAATCAATAACAAGTTTCACCATCCTTCGCCTGTAGTGCTTGGGCGCTTTCGCTCGATGCACGTTGCTGTCTCGCGAACAGACGAAGAAGGAGCGATTGTCTTTGAGACTGACGGGAAGACAATCTCACAAGTTGACTGGAGAGCGGGTGAGTGAAGAAGTTTGCTATTAGCGCTTGACTGGTGTATCTTCGCAGCAGTTCCGTAAGCTTCTTTTTTCACTCTTAGGGTTGAGATGAAAAAGAACGTGCTGTTGGCTCTTGCTGTGTTTGCATTCCTCTTTAACAGTTCTACGCCTTCTCTTCTACAGAACAAAACACTCCAGCATGAGCTTAATGCACTTGCCAGCCATGGCACTACCTACCGGTTCGTTGACGCTACAACGATAGAGATGAAAGACAAGCTATCCGGCAACACTTGGCGCAGAAGCTTAAGTGAACCGAGCGAAGCAACGATTCGCGGATGGGCAAGGTCACGCGGCATACCCATACTTGAGATAAACCCTTCATTGATTGACACCACCAAGTACACAGGCTGGTACAACTATTGGGCACTATTGCCTGTTGCGGGAGATTATGGAGTTCCTCTTCTGATTGATGACATTGATAGAAATGGCAAACCCGAAGGGTATGGTTTTTTTGCCAATTTTTCGTTCAATACGCAAACGCAAGTCTACGAAATCGATTCTACCGGATCCTCGATTTTTCTTTATGACTATGCGCCACCTAGGGCCCCCAGACAATTTGCTAACGTGAATGCTGACTCACTTCGAGAGATGGTTTTCACTTATGGAGGTTCACTATACGATTTTGAACAGACTTCTGTGAAGTCATTGCCTACCAGGTTGAACTTTGAACATAGAAGATGGACAGGAAATCTCGACCCTGGATTTACTGGTTTACATGTTGGCTCGCTTGATGGCGATAGCCTTATTGATTATCTGGATAAGGGATCGGAAGGAGATTCGAGTAAGGTTTATGTCGCGGAATATGACCATACGTTGAATAATTTTGTCAGGGTATGGTCGACTGACTATGGTTTCAATGGAAATGTTGCGGGCATTGGAGGGTTTGCTGTTGGGGACTTTGACGGTGATGGAAGAATGGAGTTTGTTGTTACTGATCTCTTGAGTGGATTGGTATTCCTTAGTGAGAACACCGGGGATAATAGTTATGCCCAAACATGGCAGGATCAAACACCGTTTGTAAACCAATACTATCTAGGCTCGGGCGATGTGGATGGAGACGGTAAACCAGAATTTTTCGTCGGCGCAACAATGTCGAACGGCAACTGGACAACAATGTATGAAGCCGATAGCAATGACCACTACTCGGCAAAGTTTCTTTTTCACCTCCTCTCAGGCGGAACGTTTGACGAACCGACATATTTGAGCAGCGATATGGACGGAGATGGAAAGCCCGAACTTATTATATTCAGCGGCGCCGACCTTTATGTTTTCAAATCAACGATCGATAATGATTACTCCTTGTGGTACTACAAACGAGTTCTATCGAGACGGACTGTACAAACATACAAATTCTTTGGTGATTCAAAACCAGCCTTGGTAATTAGCAGAGACACAATTGATGGGATAGGGAGGATTCGTTATTACAGTGATATCTTCAGGCCAGGAGCAGTGCTTTCTGTTCCTAAAGATGTCTTGCCGCGACCAGACGAAATTCAACTGTTACCTAATTATCCGAACCCGTTCAACCCGACTACATCAATAGAATATTCAGCCCCGACGGATGGCTTCGTATCACTCATTGTTTACGATATACTTGGCCGTGAAGCCGTAGTTCTCGAACAAGGCCTTATGAAAGCAGGCTCGCACGTTGCAACCTTTGATGCATCGCATCTTGCATCGGGAATATATTTTTATAGACTCTCGGCGGGTAATTCGATGACCAGAAAAATGGTGTTGATCAAATAATCTGGGTGGTCGTTGTTTGTGCGGCAAGGGTGGTTGTCATGGCCACCCTTTTCTTTTTAGAATCGATTCTGGCTCCGTTAGGAGCCACACGTTTTTAAATCGCGGATAGTGAACGATATTCTGAAATCTGTAGGAGTTCAACTCCTATTGAAACCGCTTTGAGCGACCGATTATGCCCCACGGAATACCGCTGGTGCAGAGGACGAAGGTGATTCTCAAGGGACAGGCAAGAATGCCTGTCCTACCGGTAATGAGTTTTGGGTGCATAGTTTTCACAACGGGTAGGTCAGACATTCCTGTCTGACCTACGCAATCCTTGATCAGCGAAAATCCCGTTTTACGCTTCCGAGAGTCAACGAATCAAATTGGGACACTACGGGAAACTCTTGCCCGCTTGATTCTCGCCACGGGGTTGGTTATCATTTCACGTCAAAGTAGCGTATCAATCACAAACAAAAAATGATCATGCCTACAACGGGCAGTTCAAGGCAAGACATACAGAAAACCGAATGGGAACAAAAGCGCGTCGCGCCTGTCGTGACAAAAGTTGGTGAGAGAAGAAAAGAGTTTCTCACCGACGCCGGCATTCCGATAGAACGACTCTACACACGAGCAGACAGCGAGCCCCTGCTTGGATTCCCGGGAGAGTATCCGTTCACGCGGGGCGTTTACCCGACAATGTATCGCAGCAAGTTCTGGACGATGCGGCAGTATGCGGGGTTCGGCACGGCGGAGGAATCCAACAAGCGCTATAAGTATCTGCTGGAACATGGAACGACAGGTCTTTCGGTTGCGTTCGATCTCCCCACGCAGATGGGTTACGATTCCGATCACTCAATGGCTGAGGGTGAAGTCGGCAAAGTCGGCGTAGCGATCGATACACTTGCCGATATGGAAGTACTCTTCGACGGTATTCCACTTGATCGGGTTACCACTTCGATGACCATCAACGCAACGGCGGCAATATTGCTCTGCATGTACGTTGCACTTGCAAAGAAACAGGGCGCCGACCTGAATAAAATTTCCGGAACAGTCCAGAACGATATCCTCAAAGAATACGCTTCGCGCGGAACGTATATTTATCCTCCGGGGCCTTCAATGCGTCTGGTGACCGACACGTTCCAGTGGTGCAGCCAGCATGTGCCGCGGTGGAACACGATCTCGATCAGCGGGTATCATATCCGTGAAGCCGGTTCGACCGCAGTGCAGGAACTTGCGTTTACACTGGCAAACGGGATCGCCTATGTGGAAGCAGCGATGAAAGCTGGATTGGATATCGATACCTTTGGCTCACAGCTTTCGTTCTTCTTCAATGCGCATAATAATTTCTTTGAAGAGGTGGCGAAGTTCCGCGCAGCAAGAAGAATCTGGGCGAAGATCATGAAGGAGCGCTTCGGTGCGAAAAACGAAGAGACGATGAAACTCAGGTTCCATGCACAAACTGGCGGTGCGACGCTTACAGCTCAACAAGTCGATAACAACGTTGTGCGCGTGACCATGCAAGCTCTCGCGGCGGTGCTCGGAGGGTGCCAGTCGCTTCACACGAACAGTCGTGATGAGGCACTTGCGCTTCCCACGGAATCGGCGGCAACGCTTGCGCTGCGTACGCAGCAGGTGATTGCTTATGAGTCCGGCGTGGCGGATACAATCGATCCGCTTGGTGGATCGTACTTTGTTGAGTCATTGACAAATGAAATTGAACAGCGAACATGGGAAATGATAAAGAAGGTCGACGCAATTGGCGGGGCAGTGAAGGCCATTGAGCAGCAATTTTACCAGAATGAAATATCAAAAAGCGCGTACCAATACCAGCTTGCGATTGAGAAAAAGGAAAAGATCATTGTCGGCGTGAACGATTTTGTGAGTGAAGGCGACGTTCCGGTTGAGATTCTCAAGATCGGCGAAACCGCGGCGCAGAGACAAAAGGAACGGCTTCGCTCCGTTCGTTCGTCGCGTAACAACGATGCAGTGAAATTGGCATTGGGCAAGCTTCGTGATACGGCAATGGGAAAGGCAAATGCTGTTCCTCTTATCCTGCAAAGTGTAGAAGCGTACGCATCGGTCGGAGAGATCTCGGATGCGTTGCGTGAAGTGTGGGGGGAGTATGGGGAATAATCAAACTCTGATTTCGCCTTCTTCGACGTACACATTTCCCTCTTGAGAGGGGAATGAGAACGGGTGTGTCCAAGAGCTACGCAACACACCCTGTCACGCCGTCGGCGTGACACCCCTCTCCCCAACACTCTTGCTTCCGCACAGAGGGGAATGTTGAAGACCAACCCCTTGCATTTTATTCGGAGAATTTCTGTATATTCTCCAAACATTAAAACTACTTATGCCACTGACAAAAAATAAACTCAAAGAGCTTCGCGAGCTCACACATAAAAAGTACCGGGACGAGGAGAAGAAATTCATCGTTGAGGGAGTGCGCCTCGTCCAGGAAGCCGTTGCATCGGACTTCAAAGTGCTTGAAGTCTATCACACGAACGACCTCGCCGATCAACCCGGTGGAAAAGCACTACTTGACCGGCTTCGAGGAAAGACGTCACAGGTGTATCAGACTACCACACGGGAGATGGAGCTGATTTCGGAAACAGTCAGCTTCCAGGGCATCCTTGCCGTAGTGCGGCAGAAAGAGTTTTCCGCCGAAACAATGCTCAAGCGCGGCAATGGACAATGCAGGATCGTTGCGTTCGATGGGGTTTCCGATCCCGGCAATCTCGGCTCGATGGTCAGGACATGCGATTGGTTTGGAGTGAACGGCATTCTCCTCGGCCGCAATTCCGTTGAGCTGTTCAACCCGAAGGTTCTGCGGGCCACCATGGGGGGAGTGTTCCATCTCCCTATAGCAAGTGGTGTTGACCTGCTTTCCATCATCTCCAATGCAAAAGAATCCGGCTTCAAAATATATGTCACCGATGTTGGCGGAGAGACACACTTTGATCGTGT
>JBGPGQ010000101.1:0-9756 GCA_041483995.1 Bacteroidota bacterium | reverse complement strand
CATCGGGATAAATATTGAGACGAACATGCGTCCAGCGTTGAGAACTTGAAAGCTGAAATATGTTTTGAGAACCGGGATTCAGCGGTGACCTTGGTAGAATCTCACTCCAGCGTGAGTTGTCATTGACGAGTACCGTAGGAGAAACGGGACCATCCGCAACGCATGCGTCCATCGAGGCAAACGGTGGATGGTTTCCAAGAAAATGGTTGGTGTCGATATCAACCCCTTTGATGACGCCGGAAAGACCAAGCTTGACGATACACCAGTCATAACCGGGCGTACGTTTTCTCCGTGACTCCCACCCGTCCATCCATTTCCCGCGGTCGGTAAATTTATCCGGGATAAAGATACCCCTACCAGGCTTCAACAGGTTCTCCTTTTCTGCGAAGAACTCATCGCTCGCAATGAGCGCCTTGCCCCCAACCCGTTCGGACGCGAGATCGACGAGGCCTGTGAATGCGTTCGTTTCTTGCCGCTTGATTTCCATATCGTTCACTTACGATGGTTGAACAAATACTCTCGAGTAATTCAACAAACCATGCTGCGTAGCTTTCTTGATACCAATGTTACCTCGCTGTTTCTATACAAGCAACCGCTGGTGGCGTCTTTCCCGACCTTCAGACATCGAGCTTTGCGCTGTTTTCGTAGTCAAAGCCCCGAAGGGGCGAAATATTTATAGAAGCATGTTCATGATTCCATTTCAAGCTCCGAAGGAGCGACATCACACGTCCTCGAAAAGATATTCAGGTTTGAAATCAATCGCATATCGATTCAGGAATTCGGTGTATTCCTCACGAAATGTTTTCGTTCGATGATGTTCTTCCTGATTTTTGATGTATTGGACGATGGTGTCCAACTGCGAATGGCTGTAGGAAAAAGCGCCGAATCCATGTTGCCATTCGAATCTCCCTGCCATCCAATGGTTATCGTTAATAAATCGCGACGAATTGGCTTTAATGTCTCGAATCAAATCGGATAATGCCATGGTTGGCTTAAGTCCGAGCAAAATGTGAATATGGTCAGGCATGCCGTTGATAGCAATAAGCTTTTGTTCTTTGTTGGTCACAATGCCGGTGATTAGCGATAGAGCTCGTCTTTGCGTGAAGACAAGATCAGGTTGGCTCTCCCCTTCACGGCGAATACTGTTTGGATGTAGATTTGTGTGTACGTGTCAGACATTTATGTCGCTCCTCTGGAGCTACACCACTCTTCCTGTGCATTTTCTATAAACATGTCGCTGCTCCGCAGCTTTTTTTGAAAATCTTAGATTCGGACACTAATCCTCACATGGATTGCTTGCGCAATATGGTCTGTCCAGTTGGCGGTGACGCGAAAGATCCGTCCTCATACACCTTTGTTCCGCGCAAAAATGATTTCTTTACTTTTCCCCGCAGAGTCTTCCCTTCATAGGGCGTCACTTTGTGTCGATGATACATATTAGAAGGAGACACCACAAACTCCTCTTCCGGATTCCACACTACAATATCGGCATCGTATCCGACAGCAAGAGCTCCCTTGCGTCCTTCCAGTCCGCAGAGTTTTGCCGGACGGTGAGACATCCAATCAATTATGTTCGCGTATGAAAATCCTCTTCCCTGAGCTTCCGTCCAGATTATTGAGAGGCCAAGTTGCAATGAAGCGATTCCTCCCCATGCGTTCTGGAAATCGCCGGAGTCGGGCAGTTTCATTTCCGGAGGGCAGGGCGAATGATCCGATACGATGAAACCAATGACGCCATATCTCAACGCCTCCCACAATCGTTCACGATTCCCCGCCTCGCGAATCGGTGGCGCACATTTGAACCGCGTATCACCATCTTCAATTTCTTCGGATGAAAAGAAAAGATAGTGCGGGCACGTTTCCACAGTCAACGGCAGCCCGCTCTGACGCGCGTGACTCAACGATGCGACTGCATCGGCAGATGAAAGATGGACAATATGTGTTCGACATGTGAATTCGGCACAGAGCCCGGTCATAAGAGCAATGGCGTTCTGTTCCCAGGCCCTTGGGCGTGAGGAAAGATATGAATGATAACTCTGAGGGTTTCGGACTTCGTGACCCGGAATTGGCGCTGCAAGCTCAGCGTGGACCAACAAAGGCAGTCCGCTTTTCGCAATAATTGGCATTGCCATGCGGAGGTCCGTCTCTGTTGCGTTTGGAAACTCATCGATACCCGAATGAGCGAGGAATGCCTTTACACCAAGAACCCCTGCATCGATGAGCGGTTGAATCTCGTGAGCGTTGCCCGGAATCAGTCCGGCGTGAAATCCACAATCGACAAAGAGCTTTCCTTCCGCAGCATCGAGTTTTTTTCTGAACGCATCGACAGTCGTTGTTACTGGCGAGCTGTTCAGCGGCATATCAACAAGCGTTGTAATCCCGCCGGCTGCTGCAGCCTTCGTTGCGGTTTCAAATCCTTCCCATTCAGTCCTGCCTGGCTCATTGATGTGAACATGTGTATCAACAAGTCCCGGCATGACAACCAGATTCCCAACATCCTCTATATAATAGTGCTCGGGGGGCTTTGCATTCCGAGAAACACCGACAATTTTGCCATTCTCGACAAGCACCGCCGCGGCGAATACTCCTTCCGGCGTAACAACTCGGCTGCTGGTAATGGCGAACGGCTGATGAGAAGACTGCATACGTCGGGTTAATTGTGATGATGAGAATTCGATTGTTGCAATAAGAGGATAGAGTTTTTGGATTGAAAAGGCAAGGCGAAGAGTAGTGATGTTACTTTCTTTGAGCCCAAAGAAAGTAACCAAAGAAAGCCTTCCCGAAATCGAATCGCGGTGGCTGGAATGGAACCGTTCTGAGGTTCATGCGATTTCAACACAATACCAAAAGGCAGTAAACGTTGAAATCGCAAACCCGTTTTGTTTGCAGCCACACACCGCCATCGATTTCGGGAACCTCTTGTTTGTGACCACCACCGATTTCGACCACACAAAACAGGACACTCGGAATCGCAAGCTGTGCGGGGTGGAGAACCTATCCCGCTTTGCGATTGAGGTGCTTTGGGGAGGGGTTTGAGTCGGCCTCGATCGCACCAAACCCATAGGACTGAATTCTTCGGGCTGTGCGTTGCGATTCCGAAAGTTTTCTTGCCCACTTCTTTCCAAAAAGAAGTGGGACAAAGAATCAACCGTGCCTTGAAACTTGTGCCAAGAATTACTAACATGTTCCATTCATCACTCACACAGCAACCCATGCCCTCATCAGTTTCATTCCTTTTAGATGGCGCTGTAGTAAATCTCGACTTCAGGGAATCATCCCTCATTAAGCCCACTACAACGGTGCTCAATTACCTGCGGAGCCTGCCAACACACAAAGGAGTAAAAGAAGGTTGCGCGGAGGGCGATTGCGGTGCGTGTACGGTGGTCATCGGTGAGTTGGGAACTGACGGAAGAATCCGCTACAAGGCAATTGACTCATGCCTGGTGTTTCTACCGATGCTGCACCGGAAGCAGCTCATCACAGTCGAGAATTTGAAAACCGCTGAAGGGGAATTGCACCCGGTCCAATCAGCGATGGTCGAAACAAACGGCAGTCAGTGTGGCTATTGCACTCCGGGTATCATCATGGCAATGTTTGCATTGTACAAGAACCAGCATCAGCCGTCACGCGCGCAAATCGATGAAGCGCTCACAGGCAATCTCTGTCGCTGCACGGGCTACAAGCCAATCATTGAGGCAGCCGCGCAATCATGCATAGCATACGGCAAGGACCACCTCTCCACCACCGAATGGCCTGCCATTGATCTCCTGCGAGCGATTCCCGCGACGTCTCTTCATCTACAGACAGACACACAACGGTATTACCAGCCAGCGAGTCTTGCCGAGGCGCTCACGCTGAAGCAACAGTTTCCCGATGCTGTTGTTATTTGCGGGGCAACGGATATTGCACTACGTGTGACAAAGAAACATGAACTCCTCGCAACCATCATCGATCTTTCCGCGATCCAGGAACTGAAGCAGGTTTCAAAAGATGCATCATCGGTGACCATTGGAGCGGCAGTATCATTGAGTGAAGTGAAGGCAACGATCAAAGATGACTTCCCCGCTCTCTATGATATGCTCGACGTCTTCGGCTCGCAGCAAATCAGGAACCTTGCAACGCTTGGAGGAAACCTCGGGACTGCCTCGCCGATCGGCGATACGCTCCCTGTGCTTATGGCATACAACGCGCGGGTGGTTGTTCAGAGTGTAAATGGAAAACGTGAGCTCCCGCTCAATGATTTCTTCAAGGGTTACCGGCAGACAGAGCGGAAGCCGGACGAGCTGATTACTGCGGTGATCATCCCGGAGCTTCCGGCTGCCGTACGCGTAAAATCATACAAAGTTTCCAAGCGAAAAGACCTTGACATTTCCACGGTGAGCGGCGGGTTCCGTTTGCAGGTAAACAAACGTAACAACGTGGTGGAATCCATCCGGCTGGCGTACGGTGGAATGGCCGAACGTGTGAAGCGCGCACGTGAAGCGGAGCAGTTCCTCATTGGTAAGAAGTGGGAACGGGAGACGGTTGAGCAGGCCATGTCACTGATTGACAAAGAATTCACACCGATCTCGGACGCTCGCGGGGGGGCGGAGTTCAGGCGTGTTGCAGCGAGAAACCTCCTAATGAAGTTATGGAGTGAGACCGCCCTTCCCAAAGAAAGCAAGACGGTTGAAGCATAACGTACTTCATGAAGGAAATAAACGCCTGCCTGCCGGAGGCGCACAGGCAGGCAATATAGCGATGAGCCCACTACGAAGTTGTCTTTCTTTGAGCGTACCTGATGATTCTGTGTTATAGTCTCTATCTGCTCGTTTTTGTATGCACCCCTGCAATGGCTGGCTGGGTTGAGCAAAACAGCGGCACAATGAACAATCTATACAACGTGACGGCCAATCATAGCAACAACAACGAGGCGTGGGTTTGCGGCGAAGGAGGCATTATTCTTCACACATCCACAGGTGGCGCCACGTGGACGCAGCAGAATTCAGGAACCACAAGAACACTCTATGACATAGCTTTCATCGAAACCGATGGCGGTCCGGTAGTGGTAGTGGGTGCGGGTGGAACCATCCTTCGCACTTCGAACAGCGGAACGACATGGCTGTCTGTGGCGAGTGGAACCACCGCGAACCTGTACGGTCTTAGTGACTTTCACATTCATGCAGTTGGTGATAGTGGTGTCATGCTCGCAAGCACTGACTTTGGGTTCACGTGGACCCGAGTAGCTCCTGTCACCACACGGCGACTTGTTGCTGTCTCGACGAGCTTTGGTGGGACCTCGTGCGGCGACTCCGGCACAATCCTCAGGTTGTTTGCGGCCGCATGGCAATCAACATCAAGCGGCACGGCGGGCACTCTCCGGGGGATTCCCATGTTTGCGTCCAACAACATTGTTGTCGGCGACTCCGGGCTGGTTCTGCGCAGCACGGACTTTGGTCTCTCGTGGTCCCCACAGCCAACCGGCACAACAAAGAGGCTTAACAGTGCAGAGTTTTCCGCGAACAACGACGACTACATTTACTGTGTGGGAGATGGCGGCACCATCATCAAATCCACGAACAATGGCTCTCAATGGGGAGCGCAGCAGAGTGGCACGGCTCGTAACCTCAACTCGGTATTCTTTTATCTGTCCGATAGCTTTGGCTGGGCTGTTGGCGACAGTGGAACTATCCTGAGGACCACAGACGGAGGAGGTCCAATCACCGGAATGAGGAATAGTGAGCCGCGTCTTCCTGCCACTGCTTGGTTAGGACAGAACTATCCCAATCCATTCAATCCAACGACAACTATTGAGATCTCACTCCCGCGCTGGGACTTTGGAACGTTAAGAATCTTTAGCATATTGGGCGAGGAGGTTGCAACACTTGTCCAAGAGAATCTTTCCGCAGGAATTCACCATGTGGTATGGAACGCTCAAGGGTTACCGAGTGGAGTCTACTTCTGTCGACTCCAGACTAGTTCATTCACTGAAACGAAGAAACTTTTGTTGCTCAGATGAACGGGCAACCGCACATAACACGCTGCGCAGCCAGTAAGGTAGTTAGCAGCGTTTGAGAAGAAAGATGAAATGGATTTATTACGCATTGGGTTGTGGAGAGTCCACCAACCAATTCACGCTACAACCAATCACAACAAACAGAAAGGAGTCACAACATGCCACTCTTCATGGATATTCACAAGCATATCCCTGGCTTGACTGCCGAAGCCGTTAAGGGTGCCCACGCGAAAGACCTTGCAATTCAGAAGAAACACGGTGTGGAGTATCTGAAATATTGGTATGATGAAGGTTCTGGCAAAGTCTTCTGCCTTGCAAAAGCTCCAACCAAGGAAGCTGCCATGGCGGTACATCGTGAAGCCCACGGCCTTGTTGCAGACGAGATCATAGAAGTCAAAGAAGGCATATAGCTACCACTGGCGTTTCGGGCCGTCGTTGAATTCGGATGTTCGTGAACCGAGAAGCGGGAGAACTCCTCTGGCTTTTCGTTCGCAGGTGTGTGTTCTACCCCGCCGGTCCGGAACACCACGCCATCTTTCAATATTTCCGTTCCGCAAAGCGCTCGTGATAGAGAACTTTGCCTACGCATAACAACCATAGATCGCTTCGTGGTACACTATATTTAGAAAAAGAAGAGGCATTAAAGCATGAACGATCCATTAGTTGTTGGTCTCATACTTGCTTTTCTCGGCGCGATTACGATTGTAGCATATCGGCATCCCGATGCGTATCGAAATCGTATACAAGTAATTGTGGTATACCTATTTATACTCGCCGCTGTTAGTGGCATAGCTTATGATTCGGGCATCAAAGATAGCATAAAAGCAGTAAGAGATATGATTCCACAATCCGCATCAACAAATTCTATGTCGGTTCATCTTAATAGCACCAGACCTACCACATTCATCTACGTTTTTCTTGGAATTTGTGTCTATCTAATCGTTCTAATTTACCTTCCTTATTTTCTCAATGAGGGAAAGAATGAAGAGCCAAAACATCCAGTGCTTAAAAAATAATTTGATAAAATATAAGGGGAGCTTTCCACTCATCCCGATTCTTGATTACAAACATGTGCGCCACAATGGAAAAACAAATTGTCTCACTTGCCATAGTTGAATCTCTATAATAGGAGAACGCATGATAGACAACACTCTCGAGAAGATTGAAACGAAGGTCCGGAACGGCAAACACCTTTCAGAAAAAGACAAGTCTGAATTGCTGCGCCTGCTTGCATCACTGAAGTCCGAAATCACTGAGCTTTCGAAGACGCAGCAGGAGGAGGCAGAGAGTATAACAGGATTCGTCGAACGGTCAGCTCACGAGGTCGCAAAGCAAACGAAAAACCCCGAACTATTGAAACTTTCGATTGACGGGCTGTCTGCGTCGGTGAAGGGGTTCGAGGCCTCTCATCCAAAGTTGGTGGAAAACGTCAACTACATTTGCACAGTACTTGCAAACATGGGGATATGATTAGAGAAAGGGGCACCCAATGGAGAGTGACAAAATAGTTGTGGCTTCATTTACCAATGAACTGGATGCCGAGCTTGCCAAAGGCCACCTTGAGGCGGAAGGGATAGAGTCGGCAATTGTAAAAGACGATGGTGGCGGAATGTTCCCATCGTTACAAGGCACTGCGGGAGTCCAAGTGATAGTAGCCCGAAGCGATGAAGAACAGGCCCGTCGCATTCTTATGAGTCGCAAACAAACATAAAACACGTTAAACGAATATTGCAAAAAAGAGAAACCATGACATGAAAATGGTCCTGCTAAACATTCTACTCACCACAAGTATTCTCTTCACTGGTCAGGCAGGTGAGCTTGATCTTCCAAAAGTGACGCACTATGGGCTAACCGTGCAGTTTCTCCTCAAGGAAAATCGTATCCACGTGGATGCTGCTCTCACAATCCGAAATGTCACCCAGTCTTCCCATCAGGAAATACCTTTCCTGTTGTATCGCTTGCTTGCCATCCAACGTATCACTGACGGGTTCGGAAGTCCATTGCAATTTGAGCAGAATGTTGTGCAGCTTTCCGATGAACCCGCTTTTCAGGTCAGGGCCGTCGTCGTGAAGCTTCCCAAAGCGTTACTGCCGAACGATACCTTGAAACTCATAATCAGTTATGAAGGATGCATCTTCGGCTATCCTGAAGTGATGGCCTACGTGAGGGATAGAATCGATGAGGAATATTCACTCCTCCGTCCGGATGCACTCGCGTACCCGATGCTGGCACAGGCGTCCTCCAGCAGTAACGGTGCCGCGTACGACACAAAGTTCACCTATGAAATTCTTGCCACTGTTCCCAAAGGCTACACGGCCGTGTGCGGTGGTGAACTGGTCAGTTCCTCCCCCGTTGGCTCAGACAGTACAGCCTTTGTATTTCACAGCAAGGTGCCTACGTGGCGAATAGACCTCGCAGTGGCAAAGTTCAGTGTTCTTGGTGATTCTGCGAATAAACTCCTGGTCTGCCACCTACCCAATGACAGTGCAGGCGCGAGACGCGTGCTGGAGGCATCGAGAGAGGTGATCAACTTCTATAGCGGAATGTTTGGCTGGCCCAAACATTACCAGGGATACACGGTCATCGAAATTCCCGATGGATGGGGATCGCAAGCCAGCGATTTTTATTTCCTGCAGACGGCGGCCGCATTTAAGGACAGTTCGAGAATCGGGGAGGTCTACCATGAGATCGGACATTCGTGGAACGTCGCACCCTTGCCGTCCGTAAAACGCTGTCGTTATTTTGACGAAGCATTCGCGTCGTTCTTTGAATCTCTGGCAATTCGCAGATTCGGGGGTGAGCGGGGATTCAAAGAAGATATGGAAAAGAGCCGTAGTCTTTTTGTGCAGTGGGGTAACTACGATCATCAGGTGTTCGACACTCCCATCGCAGAGTACGGCAGCAAAGAACTTGGCAGGCATTCGTACACGAAGGGCGCCTGGTCGCTGTATGTACTCAATCAGATTGTCGGTGATGAGAAATTTGCCCGCATCATTCGCACAATGATTGCCGAGTTCGAGAACAAGACAATTGACTTCCAGGGGTTCCAAACACTGTGCGAACGGATCTCAAAGAAGAGTCTGAAGAAGTATTTCGACGAGTGGATCTATGGGACAGAATCCTCGAAGCTCTTAGTTGACGGCACTCCGATAGCAGACATTGTGAAAAGATATTGAGACGCAACACAAAAAACTCATAATCATATTTCACTCCACACACAATCATCACTACGAAAGAATCATATTTATGAGAAAGATCATATTTCTTCTTGCAATCGCCGGCTCAACGTTATCGTTATGCATGGCTCAACCTTCAGGAACAGCCGAGAAGCCAAAAACAGACAGTCTTGCTGCCCACGCGAAAATGGTCGAAGATTCTCTGAAGATGGAAAAACTCTTTGCCATTGCCCAGTATCCCTATATCAAAGGAAGCAAATGGAGCGGCGTTATACCCGTTGCCGATCCTACTGAGATTCCTGATCCGAAACGTGATTACAAATTGCTCTTTGAGCTCAGCGCCAAAAACCCCGATTCGCTGGCGAGAGAAATCAACAGCGGCCTTGACGAAGTGGCAAGGGTACTCAATTTGCATTTTGCATCAGGCATTCCGGCAAAACGCCTCATTCCGGTGATTATCATTCATGGCCCCGGCATTGAAGCCGTCATGAACAATGAAAGCTACAGGAAAAAGCATTCCATGGATAACCCCAACCTAAGAATTATCCAAGACCTGGAAAACGCAGGGGCAAAGTTCATCGTCTG
>JBGPGQ010000100.1:0-9759 GCA_041483995.1 Bacteroidota bacterium | reverse complement strand
CTCTTTTCATATTACCACCCAATGCCAAGGGTTGCACTTCATACGCTCGGCTGCAAACTCAACTTTGCTGAGACGGAAACAATCGGCAAACAGTTTAGTGATCGCGGCTTTGACATTGTCGATTTTGCGGAACCTGCCGATGTCTACGTTGTGAACACATGCAGCGTAACGACGCGTGCTGATAGTGAATGCCGCCAGGTAATACGCCGTGCGCTTCGAAACTCCAATCCGTTTGTGGTTGTTACCGGCTGCTACGCGCAGCTTCAACCCGAAGAAGTTGCTTCCATTGATGGCGTTGATGCTGTCTTGGGAGCAAAAGAAAAATTCAGCCTTTTTGATCATATCGACACATTTTCAAAAAGGTCTCACCCCCTCGTTTTGGTTTCTGACATTTACGGTGTTAACGAATTCGGTCCCGCTCATTCCTCAACTGTTGGCGAAAGAACCCGTGCATTCCTAAAAATTCAAGACGGATGTGATTTCAATTGCAGCTTTTGCACTATTCCCCTTGCACGAGGAGCAAGCCGGAGTTTGGGAGCCGATCACTGTGTTGAACAGGCGTCAGATCTTGTTCAACAGGGCTTTAGGGAAATTGTGTTGACGGGTGTTAACGTTGGAGATTATGGAAAGCAATCTGGAACATCGCTGTTGCATTTGTTGCAAAGACTGGCAGAAGTGGAGGGGCTTCAGCGCCTACGTATCAGCTCTATTGAGCCAAATCTGCTTACACAAGAGATCATCAATTTTGTGGCGGATTCTGACGTGATGTGCAAGCACTTCCATATTCCCTTACAAAGCGGTCATGATGAAATACTACGCGGCATGAGAAGAAGATATACAACGGCCATATATAAGGATCTCATTTCCCGAGTCAAGGAGCAAGTCCCGGAGTGTGGAATTGGCGCAGACGTTATTGTTGGTTTTCCGGGAGAAACAGAGGAGCACTTTGAGAGGACCAATTCTCTCCTTCAGGAGCTACCTATTTCATACCTTCATGTGTTTACATATTCGGAGCGTCCCGACACACCTGCGGCTATCTTTGGAAGGCCGGTTGAGCCGAAAGTACGGTTTAAAAGGAACGAAATACTAAGAATGCTCGGACAAAAAAAGAAGAGCGCCTTTTATGCCACTATGGTCGGCAGGTCCCTAACTGTCTTGATGGAAGAAGATGTTGAAGATGGCATGCGTTTCGGACATACGACAAACTACGTGCGTGTTGGCCTTCCCCTGGAAAGTGCTGAGCGAAATACATTGGTGATGACAAACATTCTCGGAGTTGAGAATGGCGCGTGCATTGGTACGATCTCTGGACAGGTGATTGCTGCATGAAGATAAGCATTGTCGAGCCAAACAGCATAGCCGAAGAGATTGGTATTCATGCGGGCGATGAACTTTTGGAAATTAATGGCCAGCGTGTAAGAGACCACCTTGATTATCGTTTCCACGAGAGCGATGAACGGATCACACTCAAGATCGCACGTAACAACGAAGTGATTTTCTATGATATTGAAAAAGATGAAGGAGAGCACGTCGGTATTGATTTTGAAGAGATGACAATCCTCGCGTGCGGCAACGATTGCATTTTCTGTTTTGTCGATCAGAACCCACGGGGCCTTCGCAAGCAGTTATATTTCCGAGATGGGGATTACAGACTCTCATTTATGTATGGCAACTATACCACAATGACGAATGCCGGGCCGGCCATCCTTGATCGCATTATCAAGCAGCGTCTTTCACCCCAGTATATCTCAGTCCACGTGACCGATTACGAAACACGGAGACTCATGATGGGGCTGAAGAAGGATGATCACATACTGGAGAAGATCAAACTTCTACACGACAATGGTATTGATATGCACACGCAGATCGTCCTTTGCCCTGGTTTGAATGATGGTGATGTTTTGGAGAAAACGGTGCGCGATATGTATCAATTCCACGAGCACATCGTTTCTCTCGCAATCGTTCCGGTCGGACTCACTGACCACCGATTTGGTCTTTGGGAATTGAAAAAGGTGGATTCAGCGTATGCAAACTTGCTCCTCGATAGGGTTGAATCCTGGCAGGATTATTTCCGAGCGGAGACGGGAAGAGCTTTTGTATATCCTTCGGACGAATTCTTCATACTTGCTGGCCGTGCGATTCCCCGCACGAAATATTATGACGGCTTTCCACAAACGGAGAATGGTGTTGGTATTGTGAGAAGCTTTATTATCGACTTCAAACGTCAGTCGCGGGCATTTCCCGTTTCACTAGTAGCGAAGCGGCGATTGACGCTTGTAACAGCGGAGCTTCCCGCGAGATTTATGGGCGAAGACATTTTGCCTCGGCTGCAACAAATTGGAAATCTTGATGTCGCATTGGAAGTTGTGCCGAACGTTTTGTATGGTAAAAGCGTTACTGTTGCAGGCCTTCTTTCGGGGAAATGCTTGTTTGCAGCACTCAAGAACACGCAGCATTGCGACTTGCTTCTTCTGCCACCGGACATATTGAATGCAGACGGTGTGCTTCTTGACGACATGACCATACCTCAATTGGAGGAATTGCTCAATGTTAAAATCATGGTCTATGATGGACGCTGGGTTGATGTTTTTGCCAAACTTGCAAGGCCACAAAAAGATATGACGCGGTCAAATGGAAAAGCAGCCATCCGTGGCCATCAATGAACTTGATCACAGCTTATGAGGCTTATGTATGACGAGAGCGAGTAGTATGATTCTACTTCTATTCTTTTGTGTAGTACGAAGCCTTGCGGGAGAAGCTGATCAATTACACACCCAATCTGCTGTTGCGCATCATTTGTTTGAGGGCGAGATGTTGGGATTTCAAGGGGGGTATGATATCTCCACTACTGAGATGCAATCCATGGACCTGAAGAAAAAATCTGTGGGCCTTGCTGCAATATACTCGCTTCTGCTCCCGGGGATGGGGGAGTTGTATGCAGGAGGCGGATTGGGGTCAGGGAAATACTTTCTTATCGGTGAAGGAGTGCTCTGGTTAACGTACGCGACGTTTGAAGTCTACGGGAATTCACTTCGCGATGATGCGCGGGCCTATGCAATTTCACGTGCCGGCATTTCAACAACTTCAAAAGACGACCAGTACTATATCGATATCGGTAATTTTGTCAACATCAATGAGTACAACGAAGCACAGTTGCGCAGCCGTAATCCTGAAAAGCTCTACAAGCTCAATGCGGGATATGCATGGAGCTGGGAATCCGATGCGGCTCGTGCGACATATCGCGACCAGCGAATATTTAGTGAACAGATGTACAATAACCGGAAGTTTGTTGTTGCTGCTATTCTCATTAACCACCTCGCAAGCGCAATCAACGCAGCCCGCTCTGCAATCTCCCACAACAAGGACATTGATGATCAGATTGGCGGTCTTTCGTTTAAAGCGGTTCTTCTGGGAGATATCGCCCACCCTCACGGCGTCGTGATAACTCTGACAAAAGTTTTCTAATGCAATTTTCCACCGTCGAATGAGGAATATCAAACTCACAATAGAATACGACGGGACAAACTTTGTCGGTTGGCAGATGCAAAGTAATGGAAGAAGCGTTCAGGAAGAAATCAGCAAAGCTATTGGGCAGATTCTTCGCGAGCCGGTTACTCTCATCGGTGCCGGACGAACAGACTCTGGTGTCCACGCCCGTGGACAGGTTGCAAACTTTCATACACGTTCCACGATGGACGCTCAGGCAATTCTGAACGGCCTCAACGGTGTTCTTCCTGAAGACATTTGTCTCCATGCCGCCGATGACGTCCCCCAATCGTTTCATGCGCGATACGATGCTCGCCTGCGCACATACCGCTATTTTGTGTCTCACGGGCCATCGCCGATTGGTAGATATTTTCAGTGGTTTGTAAAGTTCAGGCTCGATGTTGATGTAATGAATGATGCCGCCCAGATGCTCCCCGGGGAGCACGACTTTGAATCCTTTTGCAAATCCGAGGCCGAGGTGAATCATTTCCGCTGCACAATCATGAAATCAAGATGGGCTGAAGCCTCTGGCATGATAGTCTATGAAATAGAGGCGAACAGGTTTCTTCACGGAATGGTACGCGCCTTAGTGGGAACTATGGTCGATATTGGACGCGGTTTTCTTCCTCTTTCATCGTTTCAAGAAATAATGACTGCCAAAGATAGAAGCAAAGCAGGTATGGCTGCGCCTCCCCAAGGGCTATTTCTCGAACAGGTGCTCTACTAGGTTGGGCCAAAACTACTTTCTGTATTTCCAGCACTTAGGCGCTATGTATCACATTTGATTTTTCCACCTAAATGCAGTATTTTCAATGTATAAAACCAGCAATGTCAACCTTCGCATAATGCCTTTTACTATTTTAAATTGAATCCATGCCTGATTCCGTTGTAGGCCATTCCAACCTTGAAGCCCTTCAATTAGAAACACAAAGACTCAAAAGAGCTGTAGAAGAGCTTTCCATTCTGAACGATCTCGCCCGGGCGATAGGAGCATCACTGGATTCTCAGGAAATCATGCAGACGATCATTCGTCGTTCATTACGTGCAGTGAACGCAGAACAGGGGGTTATTACGCTCGTAGATGAACAGGCCAATGATTCCATGAAAACCCTTGTGCGTGCAATGGTAAGTTCTTCAGAGCATGAACAACTTCACTTGAATCAAACGCTTTTGGGGTGGATGCATCTGCACAAGAAGCCTCTGCTCATGAACTCGCCACAGAGCGACGAACGATTCCGGGGAGTCAAGTGGGACGAGTCAGTCCATTCCCTCGCCTGTGTCCCAATGATGATTAAGTCTGAATTAAAAGGCGTTCTGACGATCTACAACAAAAAGGATGGAAAGGCATTCACCGAAGACGATCAAAGATTGCTGGCGATCATTGCCGCGCAATCAGGGCAGGTTGTTGAGAACGCACGGCTGAATGAACGTGAAAAACAGCTCCTCAAGATGCAGGAAGAGGTGAGGCTTGCGTCCAGGATTCAGATTGATCTACTTCCAAAGACCGCTCCGACAATTTCCGGGTATGATATTGCGGGCAAAAGCATTCCTGCACAAATGGTGGGAGGCGACTATTTTGACTTTATTTCCATTGACGAGCACAGGCTTGCCATTTGTCTTGGAGATGTTTCGGGAAAGGGATTGCCGGCATCATTGTTGATGGCAAATGTACAGGCCACGCTACGTGGACAGACTCTCTTGAATGCATCCGCCCAACAGTGCATCACCCGATCAAATACACTTCTTTTTCAAAGTACCAGCTCGGAAAAATTTGTTACTCTCTTCTATGGCATTCTCGATTCCGAGATGCATACACTCAGCTTCTCCAATGCCGGACACGACCATCCTTTCCTCTTTTCCAATTCTCCCGATCCATTAAGGCTCCAGACTGGTGGGATCATGCTTGGCATGATGGACCCCTTCCCATTTGAATCAGAAAGCGTCTCTTTCAATCCAGGCGACTTGCTTGTCATTTCATCCGATGGTATTTCCGAGGCCATGAATCAAGCCGGGGACCAATTCGGTGAAGTGCGCCTGGGGTCACTCATTAAGGAAAACCGAAATTGTACTGCCGCAGAGTTGATTGACAGGGTCATTGCCGCTGTCAAAGCCCACGCAGGCAAAGCACCCCAAATGGACGATATGACGTTGGTTGTAGCAAGAAGGACTCCGGAGTAATGTGTAGGCTCTTGCTATGTGGATATTCTGCATGACGCTTAACTCGACTTCCTACCTCATTAAATAAACGAATTCGACTCTTGACAAATATATGAGGATGTAATGAATCGTCAGCCTTTTCATTTCCCCCTTGCAATTGCTGTATGTGCCCTTTCAGCAGGCTTCATCACCGTTACTACAGTCTCTCAGACCAAAGAGAAAAGCTGGGAGCAACAATTCCGCGCCATTCCCGAACCAGATCGTATGCGCGAATACATGAAACGCCTTAGCGCGCGGCCTCATCATACCGGCTCAGCGTACGATAAAGACAATGCTGAATGGATTCTGGCACTCCTTAAAGAATGGGGATGGGATGCGAAGATTGAATCGTTTGACGTGCTCTTTCCCACGCCAAAAGAAAGAGTCGTCGAACTTGTAGAACCGATCAAGTTTAACGCAAAACTTGAGGAGCCGACAATCGCAGGTGATCCAACGTCGGGTCAAAAGGACGAGCAACTTCCAACGTACAATGCATACTCGATCGATGGCGATGTCACTGCACCGTTGGTATATGTGAATTACGGTATTCCCGATGATTATGAACAGCTCGATCGAATGGGTATTTCCGTGGAAGGCTGCATCGTTATTGCCCGCTATGGCGCGTCCTGGCGTGGGATCAAACCGAAAGTTGCTGCTGAGCATGGGGCGTTAGGGTGTTTGATTTACTCTGACCCCCGTGGTGATGGCTACTTCGAAGGAGAAACATTTCCGCGCGGTCCGTGGCGGTCGGAAGATGGAGTTCAACGAGGAAGTGTGATGGATATGCCGTTTCACCCGGGTGATCCGCTGACACCAGGGGTTGGAGCCACGAAAGATGCCAAGCGGCTTGCGTTGAGTGAAGCAAGAGTGTTTACAAAGATTCCCGTTCTCCCGATTTCCTATGCAGATGCAAAACCACTGCTCTCAGCGATCGACGGACCAGTTGCGCCCGAGGACTGGCGTGGGGCTTTGGCGATCACCTATCACGTTGGACCGGGTCGTGCCAAAGTTCATCTCAAGGTTAAATCCGATTGGGGGATGAAGACCATCAACGACGTCGTCGCGCGCATTCAAGGCTCGACCTATCCGAACGAGTGGATTATCAGGGGCAATCACTACGATGCCTGGGTGAACGGTGCAGAGGATCCGATTTCCGGACAAATTTGTCTATTGGAAGAAGCGCGGTCGTTCGGATTGCTGGTGAAAAATGGATGGAAACCCAAACGGACAATTATCTACTGTGCATGGGATGGTGAGGAGCAAGGGCTTCTCGGTTCCACGGAATGGGTGGAAGAGCACGCTGATGAACTAAAGCAACATGCCGCTCTCTATCTTAACACAGATTCGAACGGTCGTGGTTATCTTGGAATATCCGGCTCACATACGCTGGAACAATTCATCAACGCTGTTGCCCGTGACATTGAAGACCCTGAAACGAAACTCACCGTGTGGAAGCGAAGTCAACTTCTCCAACTCTCCAATGCTACCGCGAATGAGCGAGGGAAGCTGCGCAGTGGTCAAGATCTTCCGATTGGAGCGCTCGGCTCCGGTTCCGACTACACCGCGTTTCTCGATTATCTCGGTGTTGCTTCCCTTAACCTTGGCTATGGTGGTGAAGGAGGCGGAGGAATCTACCACTCTATTTACGACGACTTTTATTGGTTCACGCATTTTTCAGACACCTCATTCGTGTACGCTCGGGCGCTGGCACAGACAGTGGGCACAGCAGTACTGCGATTTGGTGATGCTGATTTGCTGCCGTACGACTTTACGAACTTTGTTGAAACAGTGAAGAAGTATGTTGATGAGCTCAAAAGCCTGCTGAAGGATAAACGAGAAAAAATCATTGAGCAAAATACGCAGATTCAAGACGGCGTGTTTACGGCAACCGCAGATCCGCGTGAACGGTTTGTGCCTCCCCCTATCGAGCCGGTGCCTCCACATCTGAATTTCGCTCCATTTGAAAATGCGCTTGATACACTCTCCAACAGTGCGAAGCGCTACCAGAATGCAGCGACGAAGCTGCGTGAGAGCAAGCGTTCGGTTCCCAAGGGCATCAACACACAACTCCTTCAGAGTGAGCGCGTTTTGATAAGCGACGATGGACTTCCAAATCGTCCATGGTTCAAGCATCAGATTTATGCCCCGGGATTTTACACCGGTTATGGAGTGAAGACAATCCCTGCAGTTCGTGAGGCGATCGAACAGAAGCAATGGAAGACCGCGGAAGCTCAAATCGGCCGAGTTGCGGACCTGCTGAAAAAAATGGCAGGGCAGATCGAATCTATGGCAGTTGAGATAGAAGACGTCATCAAATAGAACATAGGAGGAGATGGAATGTTTCTTCGTCTTGTTCATTTCAAGCTCAATGCGGGGGATTTGTCGGGCTTTCGGGAACACTACGAGAGTCGCGTGATTCCAACGCTTGAAAATACTGCCGGTTGCAGATACGCTGGTTTTATGCAAAGTGCACATCACGCTGAAAACTGTATTTCTCTTACTCTTTGGGACTCAAATGACAACGCTAAAGCTTACGAAAGCAGCGGAGTCTATTCAAAACTTCTGGATGGGTCCAGACCGTTTCTTTCGGAATCATCTGAATATAAGGTCCAGCTTTCTGCAGATATGACTTTGGAATATGTGCCCGTTCCACAGGTACCGGTTGTAGAGGCGTATTCACTTGCTGCAACGAGCGCAACACTCAGCAATGACCAGCAAAAACGTGGTGCCCTGTGGCTGAGAATTGTGTCGCTCAAAATTCGGCCGGGCAAGCTGGAAGAGTTCAAACATCTGTACTCGGAACGAGTTGTTCCCGCGCTGAGACAGGTCAAAGGCTGTCGATATATATACCTGACCGAAGGTGTGAAAAAGCAGAACGAAATTATTTCCGTGACAAGTTGGGACAGCAAAGAAGATGCTGAACAGTACGAAAGAAGTGGCTTGTTTGATAAACTTCTCGAATCGATGAAACACACGCTCTCTGAACTATATCAGTGGAAACGAAGCCTTGGGCAGGAGATGACAGGTACCGCGACAAGCGAAGATGTGACTGTGGAGCACTACACTGTTATTACAGGAAAGAGCTTTAAGTAACAGTGTCCATCCGATCCCAAATTCAAGTTGGTCATAGTCTCTCCACGCTTGTTGAACAGACAGAACGGCTTCAACAGGTACGTAGGTTGGATTTGTGTCCAGGCGATTCTTTGTTTGTAAAAACACACAACTCCCTGTACCACATGCGCGTTGTGAGCGATGGAACATATCTAGTCTCTGGCGGGTGGTTTGATCGCAAAGGACATTCCCCGATGAAAATCAGGGTGGCCGGATGTACGTGGGGCGGGAGTGCCATCAAAGTTGACATCATTGCCGCATGCGGATTATGTGTGGAGTTTGGAAATAAAGTTGTAACGAGTGCTGTGCAAAAAATTACTATTATGCCGCGGGGCATGCAAAACTGAGGGGTGAAAGTCATGGTTGGACAGACAATATCACATTATAAGATTCTTGAAAAGCTCGGTGAGGGGGGCATGGGTGTGGTGTACAAAGCCCAGGACCTGAAACTCGACCGGCTAGTTGCTATCAAACTTCTTTCTTCGCGTCTTTCGAATTCCACCGAGAACAAAGCACGATTCCTTCAAGAAGCAAAAGCAGCGGCTGCGCTCAACCATCCGCACATCCTTGCCGTGCACGAAATAGATGAGCAGGATGAAAGCACATTTCTTGTCATGGAATACATCGACGGAAAGACGTTGAAGGCGCATATTGCTAACCTCAAGTCCGGTGATGGCATTCCTCTGCGGCAAGCGATAGAATGGGCCAGCCAGGTGGCCAGGGGATTGAAAGCTGCTCATGAGAAAGATATTATTCATCGAGATATCAAGTCTGAGAATCTCATGCTCACGCGTGAGGGACAACTCAAGATCATGGATTTTGGCTTGGCCAAACTCAAGAGCGGTTCCGGGATCACAAAATCAGGTACTTCCGTCGGGACGTTTTCATACATGTCTCCGGAACAGACTCAAGGGATTGCTGCTGACCATCGTGCCGATATTTGGTCGCTTGGAGTTGTATTGTATG
>JBGPGQ010000099.1:0-9822 GCA_041483995.1 Bacteroidota bacterium | reverse complement strand
GGAGTTCAAGCAGTCCTTCTCGCACTTTTGCGTGGAAAAGATGATGGTGTTATGGTCCCCATTCCACAGTATCCGCTTTACAGTGCAACGATAAAACTGTACGGTGGACAACAGATCGGCTACTACCTCGATGAAGACAGTGACTGGCAGTTAAACGAAGAGATTTTGACTGAAAGTATCACTCGCGCGAAAACAGGAGGGGTTAACCCCGTGGCGATTGTGGTAATCAATCCCGGGAATCCGACCGGCGGCGTTCTATCGGCAGAAAACATTCGGATGATCGTCAGCTTCGCAAAACGATATCATCTTGCCATTCTTGCAGATGAAGTCTATCAGGAAAACATCTACAGTACCGACGGGCGATTTCATTCCTTCGCGAAGATCATGCACGGAATGAAGGAAAGTGATGTCACACTCTTCAGTCTTCATTCAGTTTCGAAGGGCTTCCTTGGCGAATGCGGTCACCGTGGTGGCTATTTGGAAATCCGCAATGTTCCCGATGATGTTATGGCGCAATTCATCAAGTTACAGTCAATAAGTCTTTGTGCAAATGTTGCGGGACAATTATCGATGTACATGATGATTGTACCTCCGAAGCCCGGCGATGAAAGCTATGAGACCTATGTGCGTGAACGGGATGCCGTGTTGAAATCACTGAAAACGAAAGCGGAGATCCTTGGCAAGGGGCTCAATGCTATTGAGGGGATGTCGCTTGTACAACCTGTTGGTGCAATGTATGCGTTCGTTCGGTTTGAGCTTCCACCAGATTCCTCTGTTGATGTGGGGCGTATGACCGGGGAGGAGCGTTTTGAGTATGACGCGAAGAGGGATTCCGAGTACTGCCTTGCGTTATTGGAAGAAACAGGTATTTGCGTAGTTCCAGGATCGGGGTTCGGCCAGCAACCCGGAACACTTCATTTTAGAACGACATTTCTCCCTCCTCAGGAAGAAATTGAAGGCCTCGTGGTAAGCCTGAAGAAGTTTCACGAGAAATACATAAGGGAACTACAAGAAGCATAGCATGGCAAAGATTACTATTGACGGGAAGCAATACGAGGTCGATGACAAGCGCACTATCATAGAAGCAGCGCGCGACAATGGTGTTGAGGTGCCGCATTTTTGCTGGCATCCCCAATTATCGGTCGCCGGCAATTGCCGTATGTGTTTGGTCGAAGTCGAAAAACTGCCCAAGCTTGTCATTGCCTGCGCGACCCAAGTCGCGGATGGGATGGTTGTCCATACAGCCAACCCGAAAGTACTGAATGCACGCGAAGCCGTTATGGAGTTTCTCCTTATCAACCATCCGCTTGATTGCCCGATTTGCGATGAGGCGGGTGAGTGCAAGCTTCAGGACTACGCGTACAAACACAGTGTTGGATACAGCAGGTTCGAAGAAGACAAGGTTCACAAGCCCAAAAGAGTCGAGCTCGGCCCACATGTTATGCTTGATACAGAGCGCTGCATTATGTGCTCGCGCTGCATTCGCTTTTGTGATGAGATCGCCCAGAAACCGCAGCTCACGTTTACTCAACGTGGTGACCATGTTGAGTTGACAACCTTCCCCGGTGAACAACTGGACAACCCATATTCGATGAACGTCATTGATATCTGTCCGGTAGGGGCATTGACCAGCCGTGATTTCCGTTTCAAAGCGCGTGTCTGGGAAATGTCATCAACGGAAACGATTTGCCCTGGCTGTGCCCGCGGTTGTAACATGTATTCCTGGGTGCGCAATAATGAAATCCTGCGGCAGACCCCGCGCTTCAATCCTCACGTGAACGACTATTGGATGTGCGACAAAGGTCGTCTGGAAACCTTTAAGTCCGTTAACGCAGATACTCGAATCAAATCGCCCCTCATGAAGAAGGATCAGACGACAGTCGAGGTTGGGTGGGACGAGGCAATCTCACGTGTTGCTTCGGAGTTCAAAACATTCCGGAAGTCTGAAATAGCTGCCATAGGCTCACCCTATGCATCCAATGAAGATAATTTCCTGTTTCAGAAGTTTGCCCGGGAAGTTCTGGGAACAGCGCACATCGATTTCATGCATCACGTTGTTGAGGGTGATGAAGATGCCATTCTTCTTCGTGCCGATAAGACCCCAAACAGTCTTGGCGCCGTTGAGGTTGGCATTGAACCACGAAACAACGGACTGTCGTTCAAAGAGATTATCAATGCGATAAAGACCGGGCAGGTGAAGGCGTTGTATGCTCTTGACGACAACATTGCCGCAGACCCTGATGTTGCCCATGCATTGAGCAGACTTCAATTTCTCGTCGTCAATTCCCCCTCTGAGAATGAGACAACACAACTTGCCGATGTTGTTTTGCCGTCTTCCAGTTACGCGGAAAAGAACGGCACATTCACGAACTTTCAAGGTCGGGTTCAGCGCATCCGTCCGTCTGTGGCAACATTGGAGCAGGACCGGGCTCTTGATGGATTCGCGATGAGCAGGCTCGACAAGTTTGGTTCAGCATTCGATCGGTGGGCGAAAGGCTTGAAGCGCGATATCCGTCCCAACTGGCGGATCATTGCAGGTATTGCCACCCTTATGGGCGTGAAGTACAAGTATGCAACTTCAGAGGATGTTTTTAATGAAATCGCCGCTTCCGTCGAAAGCTTCAAGGGTATGTCGTACCGGAAAATCGGGAACAAAGGTATGATGTTGAAGATCAAACAGGGTGTACCAGTCCCGGTTTCATAACAAATCCGAAAATAACAGAGTCTATGGAATTCCTTATTGTTTCCATCATAAAGATTGTCCTCGTACTGCTTATTATCCTTACTGCTGTCGCAAATCTTGTGTATGCCGAAAGGAAGATCAGCGCGTTCATACAGAACCGCATCGGACCCAACAGGGTAGGCCCCTGGGGTTTGCTGCAATCACCGGCAGACGTATTGAAACTGTTTATCAAGGAAGATATTGTTCCCGCCAAAGCCAACAAGTTCATCCACACCCTTGCGCCTGTCATTTCCATCTCAGTTGCCCTTGTGACATTTGCGGTAATTCCGTTTGGCGATTCGATTACTCTCTTTGGCCACAAAATAGAATTGATGATCGCAAATGTGAACATAGGGGTTCTCTACATTCTGGCCCTGACTTCGCTCGGCGTGTATGGAATAACGTTAAGTGGATGGTCATCCAACAACAAGTATTCATTGCTGGGTGGGCTGCGTTCTTCAGCGCAACTGATCAGTTATGAGCTCTCGATGGGTCTCTCTGTGGTTGGCGTGATCATGATTGCAGGTACGTTGCAACTGGACAAAATTGTTCAGATGCAGTCGGGGCTGGCCTGGAATGCATTCCTCACGCCGATTGGCTTCATCACATTTGTCGTTGCTTCGTTCGCTGAAACGAACCGGCTGCCGTTTGATCTTCCTGAAGCGGAGCCGGAGCTTGTGGGAGGGTATCACACGGAATACAGCGGTATGAAGTTCGGCGCTTTCTTTCTTGCAGAATACGCAAACATGATTACATCGAGCGCTCTCATCGTTACACTCTTTCTCGGAGGGTGGCAATTCCCGTATTTGCAGAGTTTTGGCCTGTCACCTTTCTGGGTCAGCGTCATCCAGATACTCACGTTTGTTGTGAAGGTTGGCATGATGCTGTTCTTCTACATGTGGATTCGCTGGACGATCCCGAGATTTCGTTATGACCAACTGATGAATTTGGGATGGAAGGTTATGCTGCCTCTTGCAATACTGAATCTGGTGGTCACGGGGATTGGCCTGGTACTATTCTCATAAGGAATTCAATGGCGACAAACGGTGAGATGACAACGCAGGTTCGAAGCAAGGATTTATCCTTTTGGCAAAAGACCTATATCCCTGAAATTCTCAAAGGGATGGCCTTAACCATGAAGCAGATGTTTCGACCGAAGTTTACGCGCCAGTATCCCGAAGAACGCTGGAACCCGCCATCTTCGTTCCGTGGCAGGCCGGTTCTGGTAGAAGAGCAGGGTGTAGAGCGTTGCGTCGCGTGCGGATTGTGTGCGCGTGTCTGTCCGGCGCTTGCGATTGAAGTGCAGGCCTCTGAGACCGAGCTTGAAAAAGAACGCTACCCGGTCAAGTTTGAGATTAACATGTTGCGATGTATCTTCTGCGGCTTTTGCGAAGAAGCCTGTCCCGAAGAAGCCATCATCATGAGCGATGAATACGAATTGGTTTTCACAAACACCGAAGACGCAATCTACGGCAAAGACAAACTCCTGATGTCCACAGACCGTTTAAGGACGCGGCTCGAGTTCCTCCGCAAAGCCCGCTAAAGGCCTCAGCAATTTCATGCGAACATAGTAGGCGAATGACGAATAGCCCCCGCTAAGTGTTCACTTTCCCCTGACAACTCCCCCAGTGGAGGTCACTATTGATTGAGAAGTTTTTTCGTTTCCTAGAATCTAATGGAATCGATGTAATGCATTTCATTACCTTGATATTTCTGGTGGGTGTCGCATTTGACCTCAGGGACTTGAAACGATGGCATTCCATCGATGGTCATAGAAAATTCCAAATAGCTGCGGAGATTTTTGGGGCTCTTGTCTTCTTGTTGATAAGCATTCTCAGGATTGCTGGTGCGTTGAAGTTATAACGCGCAAAACTGATGCGTGACTACGTCCCACTTTTCCCATTCATTTGGAAATCACCCTTAAAATTGGTTAATTAAGGCCAGAAGTTTGAGAATTGTCCCACGACTGAGGCTCATTCAGCATTTATGGATGTCGTTTGGCTCGAAGTCATAGGCGTTCTGCTGCTCATTGTTCTTGTAGCCTTTTTCTCCGCATGTGAAGTTGCTGTGCTCTCCACTCGTAAGAGCCGAATGCAGGAATTGGCGGATGGCGGGAATAAGAAAGCTGGAATGGTCGTCAACTTCCAGAACAATCCTGAGCAATTCCTCGCGACCATCCATGTCGGGGCTATCTTCTCTCTGATCCTCGCCTCCGGTATCGGGGGGATTATCGGGTTTCAAAACCTTGTACCGGCACTTCAGGCAAGCGAAACAGGGTGGATCAGTGAGTGGAGCAACTGGATTTCACTTGCCATCATTGTGCTCAGTATTGGCTTTGTGATTGTCGTGTTCGGAGAACTGATTCCCAAGTCGCTTGCATTGCGGTATTCCGAAGCCATCGCACTCCAGGTCGCCCCTCTCGTTCTTTTTCTCTCCACTTTGTTTAGGTACCCTGTCAAACTGCTTACCACTGCGAGCAATTTCTTCCTGCTGCCCTTCAAGGATAAGACGACATTTACAGAGTCCAGGATTTCTGAGGAGGAGTTCAAGCTATTGTTGCAAGAGGGAAAAAAGACCGGCGTTATCGACAAAACGGAACATGAGCTTATCGAGAGCATTTTCGAATTCACCGATACAACAGTTAAAGAAGTGATGATACCCCGTCCCGATGTGGTTGCGCTGAATATCGATACTCCCCGTGAAGCCATTGTGAAGATTGTGTTGGAGGAAGGGTATTCGCGGATGCCAGTGTACAGAGAGACAATTGACAATATACTCGGGGTTGTCTATACGAAAGACCTGCTTGGATTGTTGGAGTACCGGAATATCATTATCATCCAGGACGTAATTCGCCCGGCATATTTTGTCCCGGAGACAAAAAAAATCAGTCAGCTTATGCGGGAGTTGCAGCAACGTAAACTGCATATGGCCGTTGTCATTGACGAGTTTGGCGGTACCGAGGGAATTGTCACCATGGAAGACATACTCGAAGAGATTGTGGGTGAGATTCACGATGAGTATGACGAAGAGTTGAAGGACGTAGAATCGGTTGCAGATGGTTCTTATCTCGTGAACGCAAGAATTCCTGTCAGCAGTTTTAATGAACGATTTAAGGCACAGGTCCCGGAGACAGACGAGTATGAAACGTTGAGTGGGTTTCTCAATAAGACGATTGGCCACATCCCGGACCTGAACGAAGAGATTCGTCATGGCAACTTGTCCATTGCGATAGTAAAGAAAAGCCAGCGTCGTATTCGCCTCGTCAGGGTCCGAAGAATTGAAAATCAGGTGGCCAAAGGAATTGCCGTTCCGATGAACTCAGTCAAGAATTAGCGCCGCTTCGCGACCAATGCATATTGTTGAGTGCTTGACGCACAGCGATCTTGGTGGGGGACAGGCAGTTGTCTTCACATTGGTTAAGAATCTGCGTTCACTACACCCCGAACATCGTATTACAGTCATCCTTCCGCCAGGTGGAGTGTATGTGGATCGTTTTCGAGCTCTTGGTGTAAATGTCATCGAGTTTTCCCTTGACTCTATTTTGCTTCCCGGCATTCTTCGCGCGAGTTTCTTGTTCCGGCGAATCCATGCGGATGTCATCCACTCTCATGGCAAAGGTGCCGGTTTCTATGCGCGCCTTTTTCCACGTTTTTATATCCCAGCATTGAGAGTTCATTCATACCATGGTTTTCATCCACCCAACGGTTGGGCTGCAAACCGATTTTATCATATCCTCGAGACGATTCTTCTTCGCCACACTGACTTCGTTCTAGCGGTTTCAGAGAGTGAGGCAAGAGACGTTGTTCAACGATATCCCACTGTTGCAGCTAAAGTGAGGATAGTTGCGAATATTGTTGACCCTGATGATGTTATCGCTCGCTCAACGGCACAACTGGACAGGGATCTGGTTTCCTTTTTTGACAAGAACAGGTTGTCTTTTGTCGTGACTATGATAGCGAGGAATGACCCCGTAAAAAATCATTCGCTCGCGTTTGAAGCTTGTAGAATTCTCTGTACAAGAAAGCTGAACATTGCATTTGTGTTTGTGGGCCTTGAGGGGACCAATCCCCAATTCAATCTGTTGAAGAACTCATTTCCCGATAGATTCTTTTCTGTTCCTGTGCTTGAGAATCCAATCCCATTGATTCGGCATAGCCATGTTGTGTTTCTCACTTCCCGAAAGGAGGCCGGTCTTCCTCTCGTTTTTCAGGAAGCTTTCTGCTGTGGAAAACCTGTTGTTGGAACCAGAGTACCCGGTATTCGAGAGTCGGTTGAGGATGGGATCAACGGCCTACTCTGCGACGAAACTCCTTTGTCCGTTGCCGACGCTCTGGATTTGTTGTCTCGTGACGCTGAGCTCTACACGCGACTCAGCACGATGGCCAGTACCGCTGCAAAAACTATTCACGTACGTGATTGGATTGGAGAATATGTCAAACTCTATACTCGGGCTCTAGCCGCGTGACAACCTCTTCAAAATTTCAACGCATTCGCTCAAACCTCGCATGGCTCACTGCCGATCGGATACTGAGGCTGGGAGGTGGGCTTGTTGTTACTGTGTGGATTGCGCGGTTCTTCGGTCCCGAATTATATGGTATCTATAACTACGCAATTGCATTTGTAGGATTGTTCGGTTCATTGTCCGTTCTGGGTCTCGACAGCATTATCATCAGGGATATTGTGCGAGATCCAACCTGTAAAGATGAGACGCTCGGCACTGCATTCCTGCTCAAATTGGGAGGCGCTCTTGTATCATTGATGTTGACTGTTGGGATCATCCTTGTTCTTCGTCCGGGCGATACGTTAACCCATGTTCTCGTTGGCATTATTGCGGCGGGGGTCTTGTTCCAGGCATTCGATGTCATCGATATGTGGTTCCAGTCTCAGATGCAATCAAAATTCACCGTCTATGCGAAGAACACGGTATTTATCGTTTTGAATCTTGTGAAACTCGGAATGATACTTCTCAAGGCTCCACTCGTGGCATTCGCTGTTGCCGGGTCCGCAGAAGTAGCTCTGGGTGCAGGAGGTTTGGTGATGATGTACAGAAGGAACGGAAACACGATTCGCAGTTGGCAAGTAAGCGCAGTGCGAGCGCGATCACTTCTGGAAAATAGCTGGCCGCTGATCCTTTCCGATCTTGCTATATTTGTCCAATCAAGAATTGATCAGGTGATGCTCGGCCAGATGTTGGGAAACAAGGAAGTTGGCCTGTATTCCGCGGCAGCACGTATTGGTGAGGCGTTTAATTTTATTCCTATGGTGATCTATAGTTCTGTGTACCCGCTCATTGTTGAATCGAAACAGCAGAATGTTGATCTTTACTCGTCGCGTATGACCAATCTCTACCGCCTGATGTTTATCATTACATTTGCAATTGGGATCCCGGTTTCTCTTTTGAGTGGACCGCTTACTCATTTGCTTTTTGGCAGCGCCTATGAAGGCGTCGGGTTGCTTCTTTCCCTGTTTGTCTGGTCACGTGTGTTCACCAACTTTGGCGTCGCCAAGAGTGTGTACATTTCCACGGAAAATTTGTTCAAGTATGCCCTTGTGTGTGCGATAGTGGGGACTGTTGTCAATATCAGTGCAAACTACATGCTGATTCCCATCTATGGAATTGTAGGTTCAATTATTGCAACAAACATCAGCTTCACCATAACTACCTTTATTATTGATGCCATCTATCCAAGGACGCGACAAAACTTCTTTCTCATGATGAAAGGCATTTTCACATTTTACAAAATATCTCGATGACAATGTTACTGTCGGTGATGAATTTGTGAACATTCGGAGCCTCCAAAAAGTATTGGCAAAATCCGATGTCCTTCGCGGAGGCTATCGAATATGTGTGGAGATCAAAGAGCAGTTTAGCACCAACGTCTTCGCAATGATTCCCCGGCTCTGGAGATTTCGGAAGGAGTACGGAAGATTTCAACGGCAGTCATCGAATCCGAATTTTGAGATGTCCTTCAAATACATATATCCGTGCTTAAAGGATAATATAGATACAACTCCCATAGATCCGATTTATTTCTATCAGGATTCATGGGCTGCGCGGAAGATTTTCGATTTGAAACCATCGCATCACTATGATGTCGGCTCTTCAGTGAAAACGATGGGTATTATTTCACAGTTTGTTCCAACTACCATGATTGACATCCGTCCCCCTGACGTTAAACTTCAAAACCTATTGTTCACTCAGGGATCGATTCTCCAGTTACCATTTGAGAGTGAGAGTATCGAGAGCCTCTCATCCATCTGCGTTTTGGAACATATCGGTTTGGGACGATACGGCGATCCAATCGATCCTTGGGGAAGCGAAAAATCGTGCGCCGAGCTACGGCGTGTGCTGAAGCCGAACGGCAATCTGTTGATTTCGGTTCCTGTTGATGCTCAATGTTGCGTTTACTTCAATGCTCATCGCGCGTTTACCCGTGACTATGTTCTCAAACTATTTCCTGATTGTACACTGGTCGAAGAACTGTACATCTACGGAACCAAACTAGTGAATCAGTATGATCCGATGAAGGGCTTTGGTACCGGCTTATATCATTTTCGCAAGGGACTCAATGCTCGTTAAGTCGA
The DNA here is from genome assembly GCA_041483995.1 of Bacteroidota bacterium. GTDB lineage: Bacteria > Bacteroidota > Ignavibacteria > UBA10030 > UBA6906 > JBGPGQ01. Next base: position 515 of record JBGPGQ010000099.1, on the reverse strand, counting down.
ATTTTGTTATGCGGAAGCTGAGATCGTTAGTAATCAAAAGTTTTCATTATCTTGAGAACAATGACAATACCAATTTCCATAGCAACGGCGAGGAGGCTTTCATCCGCACCCTCCTCAAGGTGTTCCGCAACGAAAGGGAAGTGGTCCTTTTTGATGTGGGAGCGAATGTTGGCAAGTACAGTGAAATCTTATGGAAACAATTCTCGCAGATGGCGGCTGGTACAAGTATTCACGCGTTTGAACCGACAAAGTCATCGTTCGCCGCGTTAAAGGAAAGCTTCCATAACAATGGAGCCGTTTTTCTTAATAATGTTGCTGTTTCCGATACGACCGGAAAGGCAACAATGTTTTTCGACAAACAAGCGAGCGGACTTGCATCCCTGTACCAACGAAATCTAAAAGCGTATTCGATTGCAATGAACAACACTGAAACAGTTGAAACGATCCGTCTCGAAGATTATATTCGCAGCCATGCGGTTTCCCATATTCATCTTCTCAAAATGGATATTGAGGGG
>JBGPGQ010000098.1:0-9828 GCA_041483995.1 Bacteroidota bacterium | reverse complement strand
CAAACGGACTCTCCCTGCCTGTAATATGCTTGATTACTTGAATGACTGTACCGCAAGCAAGAATAACCTGCGTAGTCTGGCTTGCAACGCGCAACGCCCGACGGTCGTCTGCTGCAAATCCATAGATTGCAAATGCTCCGGCAAGTCCAAACTGACACTTCCCATCCCCTATATACGCAAACACGTCGCTCGTCGACTTTGCAAAAGAAGAACTACGGTACAACTGATCCGAGAGCCGGTACGTGTCATGGTCCGAAAGGATCAGCGCCGCAGTCATTGCCGACATAGCAAGCACAGCTGGAATCTTTTCCGGTGTAATAGTCAGGCTGAAATAACGAGACCAGTCTCTTGGGATGTTGGAAAACGTCTCATACCACTTCGGTGCAAACTCTTGTCGGGACAGGAAGCTCACAGAGTCGGAATCGGAGGGCGGGGTCTGTTTCTTCTCGATAGATTCATCCCCCAGATCCTGAGCATTGCTGAAGGGCACATATACTATAGTAGTGGTGATGAATAGAAAGAATATCAACCCCAAAAAACTGCATGTCTTGGCCTTAATTAGTTTTAGAAAAAGAAATAGAGAAGTACTCAACAACATTCCCTCTATTGTGGTTCGCCCCAACAAGCATTGCGAAAACGCACATCTTGAAACGCACTCGGTTTGAATATGTGGAGATTTCGGTATAGAATCAATCCTTTTCTGAGTGGTCAGCCGGCTCGTCCGGGAGGCCATCAGTTCTTTAGCCTGAAAATCTCCTCAACGGTTTTCCGAACACTTTCGCGATCTTAAACGCCAGCGGCAGCATCGGATCATACTTGTCATTCTCAATGGCGTTCACTGTTTGCCTTGATACGCCAAGCAGTTGCGCAAGATCTTCCTGTGATAACTCACGCTCAGCGCGAAGCAAGCGGATCTTGTTTTTCATCGGCAGCACCTACGCGCAAGTGCAAGTACACCGAAGTAGAATGAGGAAGAACAGCCCAAACGTGGCGGTGGCTGAAATCCTCCGGAAGAAGGTGAGTTGCAAGAGAATGGGCAGCAAACTATGCTGATGTTGGAGATATTCATGGCAAATTGCTCTGGGTAGACTGAGGAATAGCACGATTTGATAATTGATAAGAAACTTGAAGGAAAATACGATGGGCAATGCCACTCTCGACCACGTCGCACAAAAATCAATGCCATATTGAATACCTTATGGCAAATTATTATCTTGTGTTCGAAATCCACGGCAAACATCTGGCATATTCCCCGCGTTTTAGCAGCATGAAGAGAATCCACATCCTGCTTATTGAAGATAATCGCCTCCTGCGTGAGGGGCTTACACTCATGCTTAAAGAGCAGCCCGACATTAGGGTCGTTACCTCACCCGGAAACAGCGATGCCGCCACAAAGGCAAAAAAAATGAAGCCCAACGTGATTCTCCTTGATCTTGGGTTGCGTAGTCAAAACAGCCTCCGCTTGTTGGGACTGCTCAAGAAGAACGCCCCTGATTCAAGAGTGATCGGTATGGATCTCGTGCCGGTCCAGGAAGAGCTCGTTCAGTATGTGGAGGCGGGTGTATCCGGGTTTGTCCTTAAGGATGCGACTTTTGATGATTTCCTGAGGACAATTCGATCTGTGGCCCAGGGGGTGAATGTGTTGCCTCCGCCTCTCACCGGGTCGCTGTTCTCTCAGATTGTTGACCACGCAACGCGCAAGAGAAAGGGAAATCCGTTTGCCTCGGTGAGGATGACCAGCAGGGAACGAGAAGTGATCACATTAATAGCCGAGGGGTTGAGCAATAAAGAAATTGCTCAACGGCTTCATCTTGCAACTGATACCGTAAAGAGCCACGTTCACAACATCCTCGAAAAACTCGCGCTGCATACTCGCCTGGAAATTGCAAGCTTCGCACACACCGACGATAGTTACAAATAGTAGATCTCTAATCTAGTAGACCTCTCATCCAAAGGGACTAATCCCTCTTTCAATCGTTTGAGCTATTCATCGCTGTAACATTCCTTCCTATGTTGTTGGCAATCAATTGTGAATGCCTGTTTATCAACAACAGAACATGGGCGCTTTCGTACACCATGCGACAGAAACCATCCCAAAAGGATAACCCCAAACATACAGTTGCACGCAAGCTCCGTTCCAACAAGGCAGAAGAGGAGATCCTGGCACTTGTCCGGACCGGTGTCGAGAGATTTGTGTTGAAGAACGCGGCAGTTGAAGATTTTTTCAGAACCATACGCGCTGTGACGGAAAAAGAAAGGGTCTATTCCCATCAGTTGACGAGGTCTGCCTTTTCAAAAATCGTCAAAGACGCAATAAAGAAACGGAAGCTCAGACGGTCAAAGTAACCAACAAAATTCACTCTCGGAAAAAACTCTATGCGAAAGCTTCGTATCGGGATCATTGATCTCGTCAGTAAATGCCCTACACGTACCATGTGGGCGCGCGTCATGCACGCGAACTTCGCGAGTATCATGCCCCAGACGGTTGCCGTCTGGTGTCAGGAAGAAGGTCACGACGTAACGTACTTATGTTATACTGGCTTTGAAAACCTGGTCGATGAATTGCCCGGGAACGTCGACCTGGTCTTTATAGGTGCATTTACGGAAGCTGCCCAGCTGGCGTATGCCATGAGCAACCAATTCCGGTCGCGCGGTGCCGTCACCGTAATAGGCGGCCCTCATGCCCGCTGCTACCCGCAGGATGCTCAGAAGTATTTCGACTATGTACTTGGCTTCACGGATAAATCCATTATTCGTGATGTTTTGACTGACTGCGCTCAACACCGCCCAATGGGTGTACACCTTTCGGCCACAGGCCAACCCTCCTCACTTCCGGGAGTACGTGAGCGATGGGCATTCATCGAACCGACATTGAAGAAAGCACCTCTTATCAAAATGGTTCCGATGCTGGCAAGTCTCGGATGTCCATACCAATGCAGCTTCTGCATCGATTCAGTGGTGCCATACCAACCATTGGACATGGGAGTAATGAAGGAGGATCTGACTTTCCTGTTGAAAAAATTCAAGCGGCCGCTCGTTGCATTCCACGACCCGAATTTTGGCGTCCAGTTTGATAACTGCATGAACGCCATTGAGGAAGCAGTGCCGGCGGGCAGCATCGACTTTGCGGCCGAAAGCAGCCTCTCGCTTCTCTCCGAGTCCCACCTCATACGGCTGAAACGCAACGGCTTCAAAGCCCTGCTCCCGGGTATTGAATCCTGGTACGATATGGGAGAAAAATCCCGTACCGGAAAGTTAAGGGGCATGGACAAGGTGCTGGAAGTATCCGAGCATGTCAATATGATTCTGAGATACGTTCCTTACCTCCAGGCAAATTTTGTCCTGGGGCTTGATGTGGATGAGGGAGACGAGCCGTTCGAGCTGACAAAGCGGTTCATTGATCTGTCGCCGGGCGCGTTTCCCGGATACTCCCTGCTCTCTGCATTCGGTCAAGCAGCTCCCCTGAACCTCGACTATCAGCAAGCCGGGCGCGTTATCGCCTTCCCCTTCCATTTTCTGAACAACAACGGTGCAATGAACATCAAGCCGAAAAACTATACCTGGCCGGAATTCTATGAATACGTCATCGACCTGACACGTTACTCGTTCTCCCCGCGGGCGATCTATCGGAGGGCGCGAGCAACCCAAACGTTCATTCCCAAGTGGTTGAATGTGATCCGGGCAGTCTCTTCGGAAGGATATGGTCGTATTGCTTATTACTCGGAAATTCTCCGGTGCCTTCAGGCCGATCCTCAGTTTCGACCATTCTTCGAACAACAAACGACAAAGATCCCTCAGTTCTATGCCGACCGTGTCCGGAAGGACCTGGGACCCTGGTGGCATTGGCTTCCTGAAGGGGCCTTACAACACAATCCCAATGCTTACCTAAAGTCAAAGGTCGAAGATACCGCAAAACCTGTTGAAGTCCGGCTGCCGACGGAAAACGAATTCATGATAGTACCAACTCATGGTAACGCGGTGTCTATTGCCAGCTTTCTCAACGTCAATAAGGGGGCGGATTGAGGGGTCATCGCATCAGGGTGATTTCAAACTTTTCCCAAAAGTGACTAGCGCCTGTTCGACCAGGCGAGCTTTTTCTATTTGTAGTGGTGATGAACAAAAGTGCGGCGCAAAATGTCTGAACATGAACTGCAAACGAGAAATGACGTATGCCAGAAACTCACGTAGCAGAAGAAACAGTTTCTAGTGACACTGCACTGGCGTGCGGTGTACGCGAGCTGGACATAACATTGGTCCGTCCGACAAACTACACCGATGACGGATACCCGATCCAGATGCGAGTCGGCGTTATACGCAGCAACACCCTGACACAAATGGGTACTCTAGTGCGTGATATTGTGAACTATCCGTTCTTCAAAGGCTTACCTCTCCACGTCCGATTGATCGATGAAGCAATTCAAAGGATTCCGGCAAAGGAAATCATGAGACGATCGAGAGTCCCCGGCGTGAAGACGGTCGTTATGCTCGTCGGGGTTCAGTCAAATCAGTTTCCCCGTGCACAGGATATCGCATCGTGGTTCTTGCCCCAGAGCATTCCGGTCCTCATAGGCGGATTTCATGTCAGCGGCATGCTCGCGATGGTTGGCCTTACCGCAGATCTTAGAGACGCAATGTCCAAGGGAATAACGCTTGTTGCTGGTGAGGTGGAAGGTGAACGCCTGCCCGTTGTTGTTGAAGATGTGATCAGAGGACGGGCAGAGCCGCTTTACAATTTCTTGAGTCCAACTCCTGATCTTTCTAACATCCCCACCCCTCAGCTCACGAAAGCTGATCTTAAGGGGTTTGCATCGCCGTACAGTACCATCGATACTGGTCGGGGCTGTGTCTTCACATGCGACTTTTGCACCATTATCAACGTGCAAGGTCGAACGATGCGCTGCCGCGAACCCGGACAGGTCGTCGAGTTTGTGCGTCAGAATTACCATTCGGCGGGAATCGTTCATAGCTTTTTCACAGACGACAATATAGCCCGCAACCCGCGATGGCGTGAACTGTTTGCCGGATTGATTCATCTGCGCGAGGAAGAAAACATTCCGTTCACATTCATGATGCAAAGCGACCTGGCAGCCCGCAAGATGCCTCCAGGCGATTTCTTTATCCTTGCAGCACGTGCAGGATGCAACCAGGTTTTCTTCGGGGTAGAGAGTGTAAATCGAGACAACCTTCGCTCACAGGGTAAATTCCAGAATCAGGTCTCGGAGTACAAAGATCTCGCGGCACATCTTCATTCGCTCGGCATCGCCTGCCACGCTGGATACATCCTCGGGCTGCCGTTCGATACATCGACAAGTATCACACAGGATATCAGTGAGCTTCAGCGCATCGGATTTGATTCGGCCTCGTTCTATATTCTGTCCCCTTTACCCGGTTCGAAAGATCATCAGCGATGGTGGCATGAGCGTCGCTGGATGGATACGGACTTCAACACATACGATTCAGCACACGTGGCCGTTGCACCGGAACGGATGACGCGGGATGAGTTAATGGAAGCGTACCGGAAAGCGTGGAACCAGTTCTACTCTGTTGACCACATGGTGAACGTTCTCAAGGTGTGGCGGCATGATTGGTCCTACTACTGGAACCGTCTCTTTTTCTTTGCAGCATATTTGTATGCCTCAAGAATCGAACGACTGCACCCGATGAATTGCGGCTTCTGGACCGTGCGGCATCGCAATGATCGACGTTCCGTTTTTGCTCAGGAAGGATTTGTTTCGTTCTGGTGGAACCGATTCACAACTATTAATGAGCGACTCTTCGGAATAGTAAAGCTTTTCTTTCAGCTCGAAGAAGTGTGGCTTCGCAGTCGCCCCAAGAGCAAGGTAGAGGATGCGCTGCACAATCTAATGGACAAAACAAGTAAGGATGTCATTGACTGGCGAGATTTAAAGGTAGGCGAGCTTGCCGCGCTCTACGGGAAACTCCGTGATGAGATGCCGGAAGTCAAGGTTCCTTCACTTGTGCAACTCTGGCTCAAGAAACATAACCCACTGGCAGGGGCATACACGCGATCGTACGTCCAGCGAGTGTGGCAACGGTGGTATCTTCATGTGTGGAATCCATTGAAGTGGATAGAGGTGTGGGTGTTCGAATGGGCAAATGGCGTTCGATTTCTTACCCATCTTCTCATTGAAGGGAAGTAAAAACGCCAGATGGGTGTCGCGTTGGCTTTACGAACCACCAGCCGATCATTGAGAAATAGAAAACCTGTATTGGATCCTGTTCATGACAAGTACATTCTTCGGATTTCTGTTTTTGGTCATTCCGCCCTCCTCGCTATCATCTCTTGATAGAGGAGATCAAGAGTTTGCCCGTATAAACTATCCCGTCGCTCAAGCCATTTATGATTCCGCACTCAGCACCGTACCGGATTCTGCGGACGCGCTCTGGAGACTGGCCCGCGTGTATGTTTGTATGGCAGATGTCTCGCCGCAGGATCAGAAGCTCGATCTCTATGATCAGGCCGAAACATTTGCGCACCGGTGTATCCGCGCAGACTCTACGAAATCGGAAGGTCATACTTGGCGGGCGGCAGCTCTTGGGAACATTGCCATGTTCGAGGGTGGCAAGACCAAGGTCAAACTCTGTTATTTGATAAAACAAGAACTCGACTACAGCATCAGCCTCAATCCGGTTGATGACATCGCATATTCAATTCTTGGCTCATTCTACATGGCACTGGGGAATGTAAGCTGGGTTGAACGTCAGTTGGCTGATGTCTTTCTTGGCAGTCTCCCGGATGGTGGATATGGTGAATCGGAGACTGCGTTCAAGCAAGCTATTGCTCTCGCGCCGGGAGTGATTCGCAATCATTTCGAACTGGGCGAACTCTATATGGAACAGAATCGCTCCAGAGAAGCGCTTCAGGAATTCCAACGCGTAGTCACATTGCCAGTCCTTCTTGCAAGCGACAAACGAACCCAGCGTTCGGCAGCCGAATCGATCAAGAACCTCAACGATGAATGAAGCAGTAACCTTTTTCAATTCAACGTCATTCCGATTCATATTGTAACAGCCATCTTAACAACGGGAGACTACGCATTGTGGGCTCCCGAGGGTTTTTGTAGAAATACAACTCCTTGAAATCACGCCATGAGCAAAATTCGAATCCTTCTGATTGAAGATAACCGTCTGTTGCGCGAAGGTATCGCCGCCATGATCAATGGGCAGGCAGATATGAAAGTCGTGGCATCATCGGCAGGGAATGAAAATACTGTGCTTAGGGCACGCTCCGTGAGACCCCAGGTGATCCTCATCGACCTGGGTTTGAGGAACCAAAACGGCGTGCACATCGTGAGATCCCTTAGCAAGGAGTTGCCTGAAATGAAAGTGATTGGGATGGGTCTGATTCCAACGCAGTTGGACATAGTGGAGTTTGTGCAGGCAGGGGCATCGGGGTTCATCCTGAAGGATGCGACGGTAAAGGAGTTCCTCATGACGATACGATCGGTGGCTCATGGTGGAAAAGTTCTTCCACCTCCCCTGACAGGCTCCTTGTTTTCTCATGTTGTTGAATACGCACTCATGAAGGGAAAAGGGCGACTGAATAAAGCAGTAAGAATGACGAAGCGTGAACGGGAAGTGATCGCGCTGATTGCCGACGGTTTACGCAACAAGGAAATTGCACAGCGGCTCAGCATTGCAACATTTACAGTCAAGAGCCATGTGCATAACATCTTGGAAAAACTGGCGTTGCACAGTCGTCTGCAGATTGCCAAGTATACGCACGATGACGGAACGTCTCGAACCTGATTGACGCTTTCCCTCTGATCAACACAAGCATTGCCTCGCCTCCTGTCACGGTCTCCCGACACTTCCCAAACGATAGCGAGTCCACGGCCCTTCCTGATACTCTTCGGACTGTGGGTGTTCCCTGCGAAGAGTACCTACTTCTTCACAAAGGACTAACTACTCTTTCATCCTTTCGGTGGATTCCTTTCCACACCGATCATTGGTATACTTCTTCACAGTCTGTATATGTATAGTCTCTCCCGAGGATCGTATTTGAAAATCCGGATTAAACATTTAAAACGAAAGGAAGGTCCGCAATGAGTTGGGATCGGATTGAAGGGCAGTGGAAGCAACGGCGAGGAAAAGCCACGCATCATTGGGGAAAGATGATGAATGATGAGCTTGCAGCAATCGCCGGTAAGTACGAAGAACTTGTGGGGAGACTTCAGGAGAACTACGGAACTGCCAAAGAGGAAACCAAACGTCAAGTTGATGAATTCAAAAGGACGGTAGAGCAATTGAAAAAATCCAATCACAGGTTGATTGCAATGCAAAAGGGGTCGAGCAAACAGAAGAAGGCGGACAGAAAACCAGTGAGGCCAAGTAAAAGGCCGCGAGCCAAAAGAAATTGATGAAAAACATTTTCTGCTTTTTCCTCATGATGTTTTCGTTATTCGCCAATACCAATTCATCGTTTGCCCAATGGGTTCCAACCAGTGGCCCAGGAGCCCACACCGTTTTGTCCTTTGCTGTGAATGGGAAGAATCTCTTTGCCGGGACTCAAATCGGGGGCGTGTTTCGTTCCACCAACAACGGCACAAGCTGGACTGCAGCTGGTTTGATGGACCCTCCGTCTCCTGTTCGGGCTCTTGCGGTCTCGGGCATGAATCTCTTTGCGGGGACTAGTGGCGACGGCGTGTTTCTTTCCACAAACGAGGGAACAAGTTGGACAGCGGTCAATACGGGCTTGACGAACACTGATGTCAGGTCGCTTGCCGTGAACGGGACGAATCTCTTTGCCGGGACTGGTGGCAACGGCGTGTTTCTTTCCACCAACAACGGAACAAGTTGGACAGCGGTCAACACGGACTTGACGAACACTGATGTTTGGTCGCTTGCCGTGAACGGGACGAATCTCTTTGCGGGGACTGGTGGCGGCGGCGTGTTTCTTTCCACCAACAATGGAACAAGTTGGACGGAGGCGGGCCTGGCGGGTCATACTGTTTGGTCGCTTGCTGTGAACGGGGCGAATCTCTTTGCTGGGCCTACCACCGGCGTGTTTTTTTCCACAAACAACGGAACAAGTTGGACAGCGGCTAATACGGGCTTGCCGATCGGTGTTTTTTCGCTTGCTGTGAACGGAACGAATCTCTTTGCCGGGAATCAGAGCAGCGGCGTGTTTCTTTCCACGAACGACGGGACAAGTTGGACAGCGGTCAATGCGAGTTTGACGGATACTAATGTTTATTCGCTTGCTGTGAACGGAACGAATCTCTTTGCGGGAACCGGTGGCGGCGTGTATCTTTCCACCAACAATGGAACAAGTTGGACAGAGGTCAATACAGGCTTGGCGAATAGTTATGTTGTTTCGCTTGCTGTGAACGGAACGAGTCTCTTTGCCGGGACTAATAACGACGTGTTTCTTTCCATCAACAACGGAACGAGTTGGACAGCGGTTGATTCGGGCGTTGCGGGCGTTTATGTTAGTTCGTTTGCCCTGAACGGGACGAATTTCTTTGCCGGGACTCAAGGCGGCGTGTATCTTTCCACGAACAACGGCACAAGCTGGACAGGGGTCAATACGGGCTTGACGGACACCCATGTTTCTTCGCTTGCAGTGAACGGGACGAATCTCTTTGCGGGGATTGGGAATCTCGTCGGCGGCGGCGTTTGTCTTTCCACCAACAATGGAACAAGCTGGGCAGCGGTCAACTCAGGGCTAACGGACACCTATGTCCATTCTCTTGCTGTTAGCGGGACGGGTCTCTTTGCGGCCACTGATGGCGGTGTGTTTCTTTCCACTAACAACGGCACAAGCTGGGCAGCCACAGGGTTGACGAACGCTTATGTCGGGGCCTT
>JBGPGQ010000097.1:0-9907 GCA_041483995.1 Bacteroidota bacterium | reverse complement strand
CTCAGGTGAAACGCCGTCGGCGGTAGTTCAGGAAGATGATGAATTTCGCTTTGCACCCAGAATTAAGGAAGAAGAATCCCGTGAGGACGATAAAAAAGTCGACCTGGCAAAGGTCAAGAAAGACCTTGTCTCAAAATCTCCATCATCTTCACATTATAAAAATCTCACACCGGTTGGTATTGACCGGGACCAGGTTCTGTTAACGCTTGTTTCGTATCTGGGGGTGCCATACGCATTTGGGGGATCGACAAAGCGAGGGATTGATTGTTCCGCATTCACATCTCAAGTGTATGCCGGTGCGGTGAATACCTCACTTCCCCGGTCGACAGCGGAACAATTCGAGCGCGGTATGGAAGTATCAAAAGATGATTTGCAGTTTGGCGATCTTGTCTTTTTTAACACGACAGGCCGGACACCATCACATGTGGGGATCTACATTGAAGACGATCTCTTTGCGCATGCAAGTGTTTCCTACGGAGTCACGATTTCTTCTCTTGAAAGTAAGTATTACAGGAATCGTTTCGTCGGTGCACGTCGTTTTGTTCAATGATGCACGCTGTTGTCCGTACCACCACCAATTGATTAACAAGAAGCTCACGGAGTAATTCGGTGTCCTTGCTCTCTATTCATACATATGGTCAGCCGGTTCTTCGCAAGAAAGCCAAACCTCTCCGCGGTGTTGATAAGCAGTTGAAGAAATTTGTGGAAGACATGTTCGAAACAATGCGACGTTCCAACGGGATAGGCCTTGCTGCAAACCAGGTCGGCGTGTTGCAACGCGTGATTGTTGTTGACATCTCTGAAACAAGCGAAGATCACCAGGACCAGAAGCCTATTGTCTTGCTAAATCCGGAAATTGTATCGGAAAGCGGCACTTGGATCATGGAAGAAGGCTGCCTGAGTATTCCGGATATTCGTGACGAAGTCGAACGGGCCGAAACAATTCTTGTCCACTACAGGGATTTGGAATTCAAGGAACAGCAGATGGAAGCAACGGGGCTCCTTGGTCGCGTATTGCTGCACGAGATTGACCATCTAAACGGCGTTCTGTTCATTGATCACCTGGGTAAGATAAAACAAAAACTACTCCGTGGAAGACTGAATAAAATCCGCAAAGGAGAAATTGAAGTTGCATATCCAATAATTACCGAAATGTCCAGAGAAAAGTAATTGGGAGACTAATCACTTCGCAGCAAATATCATATTCATGGGAACGCCCCAATTCGCGGTTCCCAGCTTAGACATACTTTTCAAGAACGGGTATGGCATTCAAACCGTTGTAACGGCTCCGGACAAACCCCGTGGGCGAGGGCAGGAACTTTCAGCAACGCCGGTTAAGATCGCTGCTGTCGGTCATCAACTTTCTGTCCTTCAACCATCCTCACTCGCTGATCCTGTATTCACTGAGCAGGTGAAAAATCTCAAGCCTGACATCATTGTTGTTGTCGCATTTCGGATTCTTCCACCCAGCATCTTCAAAATTCCCCGGCTCGGTACATTTAACCTCCACGCATCATTGCTGCCGAAATATCGCGGGGCAGCACCAATCAACTGGGCGATCATCAACGGCGAGAAGGAAACAGGCGTGACGTCATTCCTTCTTGAAGAGAAAGTCGATACCGGCAACATTCTCTTGCAAGCGAGGGTCCCAATCACTGCGGATGATGATGCGGGGAACATCCACGACAAGTTAGCTGAAGTGGGAGCTGAGATCGTCCTTCATACGGTTCGCCTCCTGGAGCAAGGGAAAGCTGTTCCGAAACCTCAGGATAACACATTGGCATCGCTCGCGCCAAAAATATTCAAAGAAGATTGCAGGATTGATTGGGATCAGCCGGCAGCTTCTGCTTACAACCGTATCCGTGGACTTTCACCATACCCGGCAGCATTCACAATGCACAACGGGAAAACTATCAAACTGTATCGATCGCAAGTGATGATATCGCCACCCCAAAACAATCCAGGTAAAGTCATTGTCTCCGCAACGACACTTCACGTTGTCACCGGGGAAGGGATGCTTGCAATTATTGAATTGCAACAAGAAGGAAAGAAAAGAATGGTTGTGGAGGAGTTCTTGCGCGGCTATAAGATTGTGACTGGTGAATCGTTTCAGTGAGAGAAGTTACTCTTCTTCCTTCGATTCCTTTTGAAGGAGAGTATTCAGTATCCGCCGCCATTTATGCCAGAGAGGGTGACGCGTATCTGCAATTGTTTCTGTAGCTGTTTGAGAGTTACGAATCGTTGGTGCAGCAAACACATCGTACATTTGTCCCCGTCGTTCAAGCCTGAACATCATTTTCGACTCCATTATCCCATCCTTTAGCCCAAGATCGGCTTCAGATTTTTCATTGACCTTCAGGGCCCGCCATGAAGTCTCAATGGAGAATTTTACAGGGTCTACCTGCGATATCTGGTAGTCATCCGCAGAAACTGCAAGCGAGAGTTTTCTGAACGCTTCCTCTATGGAAGGGGCTTGTGAGCGGAACCGTATTCCTTGAAATGAACTCGAGCAGGTGGAGAGAGAACACGCAATGATTGCAAGAATATAGACCGAAGGTTTCATCAGGTTGATTACTTAATTTTCTCGGGGACAAAGGTATTCAGGTATGCTGACAAATGCAATATATAGCTTTTACAGCCCGAAATTACTTAACAATTCCTTAACATTGACGTAACACTAAATTCACGCTGCCTTGCTATATTTGCGAAGCCCGGGTCAGAACTACTGCATACTCTCGTCTTAACAACTACGACTCTTACCATAGCAGAAGGACTGACAGTGAATAAGCTTTTTATCATATCAGCAATGGCAGCAGTGTGCCTGGTCGCAGCCACCGTGCTTGCGCAGGAGAAGCCTCCGACGAAGGAGGAATTGGATGAAGTAAAGGGGATCGTAAATGATCTCACCGAATCCTCAACTGAATACAAAACCTACGTTGACGCTCTTCGTAAGATCAAAATCACAGGCTATCTTCAAACGCAATTCAGGTTGACAAACTTGAATGCCACCGGCGGACAGTTCTCGGGTGGAAGTTTCCCGGCGAATGTTAACAAGATGTTTCAAGTGCGTCGAGGACGATTAAAGGTAAACTATGACAACGTCCTTACACAGTTTGTAATTCAAATCGACGCTATTCAAACCGGCTTTACATTAAAAGATGCTTATCTTTCCTTGACCGAGCCCTGGCTGCAATCGTTTGGATTCCAGATGGGTGTATTTGATAGACCGTTTGGATATGAGATATCGCTTTCATCCGGCAGTCGCGAATCTCCTGAACGGTCAAGAATGTTCCAGACACTTTTTCCTGGCGAACGTGAATTGGGTGCGAAATTGTTCTACGCCCCACAGCTTGGAGCGATGAGCTTCATGCGGGCAGATCTCGGCGTGTTCAATGGCTCAGGTCCGACTGCGAATGAGTTTGACAATTTTAAGGATGTCATCGGACACATTGGCATTCAGTTGCCGTTTGAGGAAGCAACTGCTGCATTGGACCTGGGAGTTTCCGGCTACTTTGGGAAGGTCAGGAACAACACGAAGTATCTTTGGATGGATGGCTCGCCAGTTTCCGGTGTCAAAGGGTTTGTAGCGGATTCTTCACTTTCAAATCGGGGTGATGGTGTAACACGAAGGTATCTTGGCGCTGATTTTCAGTTTTACATTGACGTGCCGTACGTCGGAGGTCTTACGCTCAGGGGTGAAATCATCAGCGGGAAACAGCCGGGCGCATCAGATACAGTGAGCGCAAAGAGTCCCAATGGCAAGAACCTGACAACAATAAGTCCCGCAGCGCAACCAACGGGTCCGGTCTACCAGCGAAGATTCATTGGATGGTATTTGAACTTCGTGCAGAATATCGGCGACAAGGAACAGATAGTCGTCAAGTACGATGTATACGATCCGAACTCAGATGTGAGAGGTTCAGATTTCATCGCCGCGAGTAATCTCTCGGCAGCGGACATCAAGTACAGTACTCTCGGACTTGGTTTTATTCATCATTGGGATGAAACAATAAAATTTGTGCTGTACTATGAGATTGTAAAAAACGAAGTATTGAACCCCTCAACCTCACTGACATCGCTTATCGGTGATGTGCGGGACAACGTGTTTACGTTTCGTGTTCAATACAAATTCTGACGCAATGTGTCCATAATTGGGAAGGATATTCTATGAAATCAATCATGATGGTAGCAGGAATCTTCATACTCATGAGTTCAGTGCTCCTGGGTGCAGAAGTTATTACGGTAAAGGGGTCGGATACGATGGTGATTCTTGCCCAGCGATGGGCTGAACGTTACATGGCTGCACATCCAGACGTCACTATTCAAGTCACGGGTGGAGGTTCAGGAACCGGAATCTCGGCACTCATCAATGGAACAACGGATATCTGCGACGCATCCCGGCCAATGAAGAAGAGTGAACGCGACAAACTCAAACAGCGCTTTGGAACACTTGGCGTGGAAATCAAATGCGCACAGGATGGCCTTTCAATCTATGTGAATGAGGGCAATCCGATCACAGAACTTACGATGCAGCAGATCAAGGATATCTATCTCGGTAACACCACAAATTGGCAGGACATTGGCGGACCAAATCAGAGAATAATCCTCTATGGCAGGGAGAACAACTCAGGAACTTATGTCTACTTCAAAGACAATGTCCTTGATGGTCAGGATTTTGCTGCAACGACCCAAAGTTTGCCGGGAACTGCAGCGGTTGTGAATGCTGTTGCAAAAGATAAATGGGGAGTTGGCTATGGCGGATCAGCATATGGCAAGGGTATCCGGGAGCTTAAGGTCAAGAAGGACGCTCAATCGACCGCATACGCACCGACGCTTGAGAATATCAAATCTGCAGAGTATCCCATAAGCCGCTACCTTTACATGTATGTCAAAAACAGGCCAACAGGTAAAATGAAGGAGTATATAGACTGGATATTAGGCGATGAAGGGCAGAATATCGTAAGTGAAGTTGGCTATTTTCCTCTTCGTTAATAATGGAAGCAAATTTTGCCTTCTAGAGAACATACATCCGTTCCCACTATGCCTTTAGTGCCTCCGCAGAAAAGAGAGGGGAGCTCTCCCGCGAAGACTGCTTTTCTTCATACCAGACCGGCATCCGAAGGACCCCCTCGCGAGCGGCTTACAAAGAGTGATCTGCGGAAGCGATTCCGTTTGAATGAGTTTCTTGCCGAGAAACTCATAACCGCGGTTGCGTTTGTTTCTCTGGCGACGATCGTCATGATTTTTATTTTTGTCTTTCGGGAAGCCATTCCTATCTTTGCCGCAAAAGCAGAAGTTGTTCCTGCTGTGAGTGCCACCGAGGAAGTACAAGAGACATACGGCGAAGAAAATCTTGGCAAGACCAACAGCGCTTCGGACAAAGGCAAGGGTACTTCGGAGAGTGCAGGAAGCGAAGGGAGCGCTTCTCTTTCAAATCTTACTTCCACGACATGGCAGCCGGTATCATCTACTCCGAAATATGGTCTCATGCCATTGGTTGTAGGATCCATCAAAGTAACCTTGCTTGCCATCCTGATTGCGTGGCCGATTGCGATTCTCGCTGCTCTGTTCACATCTTCTTTTGCGCCGAAATGGTCAAAGGAGATTTTGAAGCCGGCGATTGAGGTTCTTGCTGGTTTTCCATCGGTCGTAATCGGTTTCTTTGCTCTTGTCACGCTGGCAACTTTGCTGCAGAATGTTTTTGGTTTTCAGTATCGTTTGAATGCACTCGTCGGTGGCATAGCAATGTCGCTCGCGGTGATTCCCATTATTTTCACTGTTACAGAAGATGCACTGAATGCCGTCCCGAAATATCTTTCCGAAGCAAGTCTTGCACTTGGTGCAACAAAGTGGCAGACGGCACTTTTTGTGACGTTGCCTGCGGCTACCCCAGGTGTCTTTGCAGCAGTGTTGCTTGGCTTTGGTCGCGCCTTCGGTGAAACGATGATCGTTCTCATGGCCACTGGGAATGCTGCGCTTATTTCGTTCAGCCTTACCGAGCCTGTTCGCACCATGTCCGCTACGGTTGGGGCTGAGATGGCTGAAGTTGTTTTTGGAGATACGCACTACAATGTTCTCTTCCTGCTTGGCTCCATATTGTTCATCTTCACCTTTGCATTGAACGCCGTTGCCGAGGTGTTCATCCGCCAACGTTTGTTAAAACGATTCCGGGGTGTCTGACGTGAAAACCCGACGGGATTTTATGGGCTATTATGTTGTCGGGGTTAGCGGCCTTGCAGCATTCACTATTATTGCCATCGTTGGTGCGGTTATGGTGAACATCATCATCGGCAGCATGGGGACGCTTTCGTGGGAGTTCCTGACTGCATCACCCAAAGCGGGAATGACAGAGGGAGGAATTTTTCCGGCAATCATGGGGACGGCTCTTCTCGTGATAATTATGTCGATCGCTGGAGTTCCCGTGGGGACGGTTACGGCCATCTATCTTAGCGAGTATGCAAGCCAGCGTTCGATTCTGGCCCGCGGAATCAGGTTTGCTGTAAATACTTTGGCTGGTGTTCCAGCAATAGTTTTTGGGTTATTCGGCCTTGGTTTTTTTGTACAATTTGTCGGGTCAGGAATGGATAAGATATTTACCGATGGCATTCAATTGAAGTGGGCGCAGCCCAACCTGCTCTGGGCAAGTTTGACAATGGCTCTGCTTACACTTCCTGTTGTTATTGTGTCAGTTGAAGAAGCGATTAAGACGGTGCCGCAGGATTTGCGCGCAGCGAGTTTGGCTCTTGGCGCAACAAAGTGGCAAACGATATGGAAAGTTGTTCTTCCGAATTCGCTGACAGGGATACTCACAGGCGGGATTCTTGCTGTTAGTCGTGGCGCGGGTGAGGTCGCGCCAATTCTCTTCACCGGTGCCGCCTACTTCCTGCCACATCTTCCTGGAGGAGTGTCGGACCAGTTTATGGAATTGGGGTACCACGTGTATATTATGTCCACCCAGTCCACAAACGTTGATGCAACGCGGGGGATTCAGTATGCTACTACATTCGTTCTACTGCTCCTCACGTTTCTGTTGAATTTTTCGGCGATCTTCCTCCGAAGTCGTGTGCGCGCACGGCAGATTCAATAGGAATTGAGAGTTCACACCGGATTGAAGGAATTTGTGCGATGGTAGTCTGTTGGGCTGCGGGATAAGAAATTCAGATGGAAATGGATCGATCAACAAAAATCAGTACCCGAAATCTCAATCTGTACTATGGAGAGAAACAAGCGCTCCGCTCGATTACAATTGATATTCCGGTCTCCCGTGTAACAGCGTTAATCGGTCCTTCCGGATGCGGCAAGTCCACATACTTGCGTTCGTTGAACCGGATGAATGACCTGATTGACAATGTCAAGATCGACGGGAACGTGTTGATCGACGATGTGGATATTTATGCAGAGAATGTAGACGTCGTCGAATTGCGCAAACGGGTGGGGATGATTTTCCAGAAATCGAACCCATTTCCGAAATCCATTTATGAAAACGTTGCCTACGGCCCGAAGATCAACGGTATTCGTGACAAAAAAAAATTGGACGAGATTGTTGAGACGAGCCTCAAGCGCTCGGCAATTTGGGATGAAGTAAAGGATGACCTGAACAAGAGCGCCCTCGCACTTTCAGGTGGCCAGCAGCAGCGCCTCTGCATCGCGCGTGCCCTGGCTGTTAATCCTGAGGTCCTGCTGATGGACGAGCCGGCAAGTGCACTTGATCCGATAGCTACGGCTAAGATTGAGGAGTTGATTTATGAACTCAAAGAAAACTACACGATCGTGATTGTTACTCATAACATGCAACAGGCGGCACGGGTAAGTGATTATACCGGATTCTTCTATATCGGGGAGCTTGTGGAGTTCGGCGAGACCAGGAAGATGTTCACTACCCCTGAGAAAAAACAAACTGAAGAATACATAACAGGACGCTTTGGTTGAGCATGGAACGTCATTTTGAGCATGAACTGGAGAACCTGAAGGAAAACCTGATTGCAATGGGAAACCTTGTTGAGAACCAACTTGATGCATCCTATCGATCGCTGTTCGAAGGAAAGGTCGATTTGGCCAACGCGGTCATTGAAGGAGACCTTCGCGTTAACGAGTATGATACCAACATTGATAGTCAATGTCAGCGTCTTTTTGCGCTGAATCAGCCCGTGGCAATAGATCTTCGCTTGTTGATGTCAGCGTTGAACATGAACAGGGATCTGGAGCGGATTGGTGACATCGCGGTAAACATTGCTGAACGTGTCCGTCCGCTCGTGAACTATAGCGCGTTTCTTCGCAGCACCCGTCTCCCTGAAATGGCGCAGATTGCCCAGATAATGGTGAAAGACAGCCTTGAAGCATTTATCACCAGTAATCCATCTCTTGCAACCCGTGTCCTTGAGAGTGATGATGTGGTAGACGGTCTTGATCGCAACATTTTCTATCGGCTGGTTCGTGAGATGGAAGACCAGCATGTTCCAATCGAGCCTGCAGCACATATCCTCATACTTTCCCGACATATCGAACGTCTTGCCGACCACGCAACCAACATCGCTGAAGACGTTATCTTCCTTGTCGATGCGAAGATGGTGAAGCATAACGCGTTTGAAGGGGACCGCTAGTTCCGTTTTCTTCCTTTTTGTTCCTGCCGAATTGGCCAAGTTCTGACTCATGTATTTTCCACAAGGGAGTTGAAGCTGGCCTCGTTATGAAGTATATTAACGGATGTAAACCCCAAACTATGTGAAGAACCGCATCATCAATTTTTGCGAATTGGTATGGCCAAGGGACTCTCAAGGCTGAACAAAGTTGACCGATCCAACGCCGCTAACGTAACAGGAACCTCCAGCAGTGTTCTGTTGGATGAGATATTGAACATATTACTGGATATGTGTTTCATTGTTTCTCATGACGGGAATTTACTCGATCTCAATGACCCTGCCCGTGATTTCCTCGGAGCGAACTGGGATCGTTTGCACAACACACTCTTCACTTCTTTTCTCAGCACGGCCACGCGAAATAACTTTGAAGGTGCTCTACATCGCTCTTTGAAGGGTGATGGAAAGGACCGGTGTGAAGTGCAATTTCTTCGAAACAACGGTAGCGTAGTGGATGCGCATCTTTCTTTTTCACGTTATGTGCCTCCCCAAACCGACGCGCTGCCGGTGAGCATAGTTGTTGCTCGTGACCTTTCCGAAGAAAAAACAAAAGAGCTTGACCTTCTCCGGTTTTCCAATGTGGCTCACTATACCATCAATCCGGTGCAGATTACCGACACGAAGGGACGAATGATCTATGTCAATCCTGCGTTTGAAAAGACATCGGGATACACAAAAGAGGAACTGGTCGGCAGCAATCCCAATATGCTTTCGAGTCGAAAGTACCCCAAAGAGTTTTGGAGCAAGGTGTGGAATGAAATCATGTCCGGCAAGATATGGAACGGAGAGATAGAGAACCGGAAGAAGAACGGAGAGCCGATGTTCACCCAACTTCTCATATCTCCGATCATCGATGCCAACGGCACTATTGCCGGATTCTTCGGAGTACATCGTGACATCACGATGCAGAAGCAGCTCGAGCAGCAACTTATGCATTCTCAGAAAATGGAAAGTATTGGTACGCTGGCCGCCGGCATTGCACATGAGGTGGGTAACCCTCTGACATCGATCTCCTCCCTTGTCCAGGTCGTGCAGAGAACAACGAAGGATGAATTTGCCAGAGAGAAGCTCGAACTTATCAAGCATCAAGTTACCCGCATAGCAAGGATCATTCGTGATCTTGTTGATTTCTCGCGTCCGTCAACATTCCAACTTCAACTCACGGATATTAACAAGTGTGTTCGTGAAGCGGTGGAAATTGTCCGGGTCGGCAAGAAGTCTAAGGACATTCTTTTCAATATGGGATTGGATGAGAATCTTCCTGGTTTGCG
>JBGPGQ010000096.1:0-9950 GCA_041483995.1 Bacteroidota bacterium | reverse complement strand
CGGTATGTATCAGAATCTATCTTCTGGAACTCCGACAGGTGTTTTCCCGAGAGCCCGGTATCCAGATGCACCTCGCATCCGGTCGATTCCGGCACTGCAATCTTGATGGAGGAAGCGCCGGCGGACACGACCACATTGGTCTGATCCATCAGCGCACCCAATTTCAGCCGTAGGTCGCACGCTCCGGCATCAATTGAAATGCTCTTCATTTTGTACTGACTGAGATCAAAATCCGCGCGGGCCGCACCGATATCAAAGTCCACATCCCACACAGGATTTACGTTCAGCCTCAGTTCCACGCGGTTGCGGTGGCGTCCCAGCCTGAAGCTGTGCACATCGCCGCGCATTTTCAGCCTCATGCGTACAGCGTCAGTCGTACTCTCTTTCGAATAGTCATACTTGCCGAACGTGGAAAAGACAGAAGCCGCAAAGAGATCTCCAGTCGCTCCTGTGACAACGAATTCTCCTGCCCCGGAATCGAGAGAGAACGATGCGTTCTTGATTTCCGGCTCATACGGCTCGATGAATTCCTGAACCTGACGGCTTTCTTCAGAATCCTCATCGCCATTCCAAAAGCTGAAGCTCAAAAGGCTGCCAAGCAAGATTCCAAGTGCAGCACCAGTGAAGATCGTGATCGTCAGCTTTACCGCCGGTTGAGGTGAGAGTGCGCGAACGCCCCAAAGGATAAGAAAGACAGGCCAGAACCTCAGCAGCTGAAATATGTGGAGATGAATCAGCTCAAATCGTGTGAGCAATGCTACGGCTCCAACGACGAGCAAGAATGTTCCCCAGAACAGTCGACCCGTTTTCATGGCATTCGACCTATTGCTTATGATATGAATTCCAGAGCATCCCTACCCCAACGGCCACGAGAATAAGCGGCCAGTAGTTATGAAAGCGAAAGCCGGGAAGCAGGTTATCCAGAAGAAAAAGAACGCCAAGCACAACAAGCACAAGTCCGCCGATCAGGTTCGGCCTGTGTTTGTTCTTAACGTGCTCGCCCTGTTGAGGCTGTTGAGTTGATTGATCTGTTGATGATTCCATGGTGTGTTCACTTCGAGGTTGATGGTTGGATAAGAGTACGAGTATTGAAGAGAAAGGTTACAACATTGATCATCCTCAATCCTCAACGGGCACTATCTGTGCGATCAGAACTTAGCCGACTCGAACTATCTTCCCGCACTTCCAGAAAAACAGCCTGAATTCTACGGGCTATTGTACAGGGCTTGAATCTCAGCACCCGTTAGCGCGCGGTTGTACAGGCGAATTTCATCAAGCGCTCCAAGGAAGGGGGACTGGTGGGGCGCACCGGTCTCCGCTTGATTCCCGATTGTGAGACCGTCGTTGTTCATATTGAATGATGTGTAGCTATCATTCACTTCGCCATTCAGCACGCCGTTAATGTACGACTTCATTACATGATGCTGTCTGTCATAGACGGCAGTAAAGAACAACCATTGATGAGGTAGGTAGACTCCGGAGTTGACCTCGTGTTGTCCGCCCCCATTGCCGGCAGAGTAGATCAGAAAGTAATAGTACGATTCAATATGCTCCTTCAGGTAAATTGCATATTCCCTGTTTGCCCAGCCCGGTTGTATTTGTCCTCCTTTGTGTAGCACCGCCACATACGCTTCCGGCAAGCTGTCCACCCAAATCCAGAAACTGATCGTAAGCTGGTTGACTGGATGCAACGACGGAGATGAAGGAATGGTGATCTTGTCGTCGATGCCGTCAAACCAATACGCGCTGTTGGGATGTCCGTGGCGGTCGGTAGTCAAAAGAGCTCCCGTTACCACACCGTTGTTCCCGTTGCCGCTGACATCGTTGGCATTGCCGTTAAGCGGATAGTATGCCATCAAGCCGTTGCCGGGTGATGGATTTCCCCATGTTACGATTATCTGAATTCCTCCAGAGGTTGGCATGAGTTGTAACGCCACATGTGTTATCTGACCACCGGGAACATCAACATCTGTCTCCCCTGCGAAGCGAACAACGCTGGAATCATCGAGAGCTTCAACACGTAAATGCCAAACGCCGACCTGGACATCATCAAAACTACCTGAGGCACTTGGCGTTGAATCGGAAATCGTGAGTGCCATTGTCTGCGTTTCGTAACCCGGGCGAGAAATTCTTGCAATCACTTTTGTGATTCCGGGTGGAGGACTCGAAAACGACAGAGCGACTCTGCCGAGGTCCCCGGGAATGATTGCGTTTGGGGTGTCAGTACCGTTGTCCGCGCACCCTGGCATCAGGGTAAACAATGCGGAAACGAATAAGAGTCCGATAATGTATTTCATAGGTTCCTCCTTGCGCTCTTAAAAAAGTATCTAGTCAAAGGGTAGGTCAGCGAGATTCGCTGGCGTCAGGAAAGAACAGGAGTATTCTGAATACAAGATGGCATAGAAGCCAATGAAAACTAAACCGATTTTTACCAAAAGTCAAGTGCCGTGTTGGGCAAGCAGTTACATAACGCGTCATGCTGGCAACGATGCCATTTTCCAGCTAGGAGTCGAAGCAAGTACTGCGCTGAACACCCTACGACTCCATTCACTTTCGATTTGTGTACTTTCTTTCTCGGAAAGAAAGTAAGAAGAACGAACTGGCAGATCCAATCCTACAAAGCCTTCAGCACATCGCGCAGAGCATTCACGCCAACATCAACATGCTCTCTCTGCAGAATGAGTGGAGGAACGAAACGCAGCACCGTCTTTGCCGTCCCGTTGACGAGCACGCCTTTCTCGCGCATCGCCACCACGACAGGGTCGCAATCGCGAAGGAGCTCAACGCCAATCATCAGCCCGTAGCCGCGCACGTCCTTAATCAGTTGAGGGAATTCGCTTTTCAATTCGTTGAGTTTGGATTTGAAATACTCTCCCACCGTTCTTGCGTTCTCCATAACGCCACCTTCGGTGAGTTCCTTGAGAACGACAATTCCGGCAGCACATGCAACAGGATTGCCTCCGAAGGTTGTGCCGTGTGTGCCGGGCTCCAGAACATCTGCCACTTTCATGCCCCCGAGCATGGCTCCCAGTGGTAGTCCACCGCCAAGCGGTTTCGCCACGGCAACTACGTCGGGCTTAATATCAAAATGCTGGAAGCCAAAGAACTTCCCGGTGCGTCCGAGTCCCGCTTGTATTTCATCTGCAACCACCAGGAACCCGAACCGGGCCTGGAGATTCTTCAACTCTGCAATGAACTGCGTCGTCGCCGGGCGTACACCACCTTCTCCCTGAATGAACTCAAGGAACACCGCCGCAGTTTTTTGATTCACCACTTTACGGAGCGCATCCGGATTGTTGTATTCGACTACGCGGCAGTTCTCAAGAAACGGGTCATATCCTTCACGGTAATTCGGACGATCCATCAACGAGAGTGCACCCATTGTTCGTCCATGGAATGAGTCGGTGAACGCCAGCAGATCCGTCTTGCCGTTCTTCTTTCCCCACTTCCTCGCGAGCTTGATACAGCCTTCAATCACCTCCGTACCGCTGTTGGAATAGAACACACGTCCGAAGCCGGAGTGCTTCACAAGAAGCTCAGCCAACTCAAGCTGCGGCTCTGTTATGAAGTAATTGGAAAGGTGGATATACTTGCTTGCCTGTTGCTGGATTGCGTTCAAAACTCCTTTATGACCATGGCCGAGGGCATTCACTGCGATGCCACCGAACAGATCGAGATAACGCTTGTCATCTTTGGTGTAGATGTAGACACCCTCTCCCCTCTCAACGTCAAGTGGAAGACGTTTGTACGTGTGAAAGAAATGTTCTGCCTCGCGGGCAGTTGCAGTGGTGGTCATGGTCTCCTCAGAAACAAAATGTGTTTTCATGAAAATAACGCTTGCATAAATATGCACAGAAATGTATATTCATGCAAGTCACTTTAGAGGGTAATAATATACTTGGTGTTACCAGTTCTTTGATCAACGCAACCATCATCGGAGCGTCCGGCTATTCCGGAGCCGAGCTTGTCCGGCTCCTTGCCCGCAGGGACGATGTCCATCTCCAGAAACTCGTAGCACACTCCTCTGCCGGCAAACGCTTTGCCGATATCTATCCTGCCTATGCCGGAACGGTTGACGCAACGCTGGATGCTCTCGATCTTCAAGAATTTGAGCCTGTCGATGTTGCGTTCATTGCCCTCCCATCCGGCGAAGCAATGAAGATTGTACCGCAGCTCTTGCTGTCTGCAAAGCGAGTCATTGACCTCGGTGGCGACTTCCGGTTTTCTTCTCCAGAACTCTACGAACAGTTCTACAAACACAAACATACGGCGCCGGGCTACCTGAGCGAAGCCGTCTACGGACTGCCGGAGTTGAACAAATCCGGCATCGCCTCCGCCCGTCTTGTTGCGAATCCCGGCTGCTATCCAACCAGCGCCATCCTTGCATTGTTGCCCGCTCTAAAATATGGAATTGTTTCCTCAAAGGGAATTGTTATCAACTCCCTGTCGGGTGTTTCCGGCGCAGGCCGCAGTGCCTCTGAAGAGCTGAGTTTTTCCGAAGTCAATGAGAACATTCGGGCATACAAAGTCGGGGCACACCAGCATATCCCGGAGATACAATCAGTGCTTGAGCATGCGACCGGCAAGGAAGTGTCGCTATCATTCGTCCCCCATCTTGTCCCGATAACACGCGGAATCTATACAACAGTCCACGCCAACCTTGAAACTTCAATCGACGAAAAAGAAGTGACGGCGCTGTATCAGGAATTCTACAGGGATGCTCCTTTCGTCAGGATCAAGGAACAGGTTCCGCAGATCAAGAACGTTGTTCACTCAAATTACTGTGACATCGGGTTTGCGGTGGAACGAATGACCAACCAGCTCATCATCATGTCCGTGATCGATAATCTCGTGAAAGGGGCCGCAGGACAGGCGGTGCAGAACTTCAACATCATGTTCGGGCTTCCAGAAGGCCGTGGATTACTATAAGGAGAAACAGATGCACATCGAATGTCCGGGCGGTATCACTGCTGCAAAAGGGTTCCAGGCGACTGGAGTCCATTGCGGCATAAAAAAAGCAAAGAAGGATCTTGCCCTGGTGTATTCAACCGTCCCTGCACGCGCAGCCGGTGTGTTTACCACCAGTAAAGTGCAGGCGGCGCCGGTCATGGTGGACAAGTTTCAGCTTGACACGTCTCCTACATTCCGCGCACTGGTCGTGAACAGCGGCAACGCAAATGCATGCACCGGCGAACGCGGTCTGAACGATGCCTGGACAATGGCCGAATCCACCGCTGCCATGCTCAACGTAAGGAAGAACGAAGTGCTCGTCTCCTCCACTGGCGTTATCGGACAGTACCTGCAGATGGATAAGGTCTGCGCCGGAATCATGGATGCGACCTCCAAGCTTGCCGCTGGCGGACACGGAGATGCAGCAGAAGCAATCATGACTACCGATACGTTCACAAAGGAACTTGCGGTGCGTGTAATGCTTGATGATGTGGAGGTTACAATCGGCGGCATGGCAAAAGGATCGGGCATGATAGCCCCGAACATGGCAACAATGCTCGGCTTTGTCACAACGGATGCGAATATCAACGCACCGCTGTTGCATCACATACTCAAGAAAGCAGCCGACAGGTCATTCAACCGGATCTCCGTTGATGGAGACACGAGCACGAACGACATGGTACTCATTCTCGCCAACGGATTGGCAGGCAACAAACCGATGCAAAGTCCCGATGACCCAAATCTCCAGATCTTCTACGATGCTCTCGAATACCTTCTCATCAAACTCTCGAAGATGATTGTGGTCGATGGTGAAGGCGCCACCAAGTTTATCGAGATCGAGGTGATTGGGGCGGAAACTGAAACCGTCGCTGTCCAGGCAGCAAAAGCCGTGGCAAACTCCAACCTCGTCAAAACTGCCATCAATGGCGAGGATGCAAATTGGGGAAGAATACTCGCAGCTGTTGGATATTCGGGAATCGATTTCGACCCTGCAGTTGTGGAGATCAGTCTCGGCAACGTCTCCATACTTGGCAAGGATTATTCGATAGACTTTTCCGAAGAGGAGGCCAAACAGGTACTGTCACAGAAGGAAATCAAGATAACCGTGGACTTGAATCAAGGCGATGCGTCCGCATCATTCTGGACGTGCGACCTGTCGAAGGACTACGTTGCAATCAACGCCAACTACAGAACATAATAAAATGACATCCATCGGAACCAAAACTGAAATCCTCATCGAAGCGCTGCCATACATCCAGCGCTACGAACGCAAAACATTCGTCATCAAGTACGGCGGCGCAGCGATGATCGACGAAGATTTGAAGGCAACCTTCGCTCAGGACGTGACACTTCTGAAAAAGATCGGCATCAACGTGGTAATCGTGCACGGCGGAGGCAAAGAGGTCACAGAAATTTCAGATAGGCTTGGCATCCCGACCCGTTTCGTCGATGGGCAGCGATACACCGATGAAGCCACAATGGAAGTTGTGCAAATGGTACTGGCCGGTTCAACCAACAAGGACATCGTCGCCCGGATCAATCAACACGAGGGGCAAGCAGTCGGGCTCTGCGGCATCGATGCGAATCTCTTAAGAGTTCAACGGTACACCGAAAAAGACCTGGGACTCGTTGGCGAAGTCGTGAACGTGAACACTGAATTCATCAATCTCCTTCTGAACAACACGCTTATGCCCGTACTCGCTCCAATCGGAGTGGACGAGCACGGTCAGGTCCATAACATCAATGCTGACGTTGCCGCAGCCAGCGTTGCCGCTGCGCTACAAGCCGAGAAGCTCGTCTATCTGAGCGATGTTGAAGGAGTTCTCGCAAACGGCATGCTCATTGACAGCATCGAGCAGGACGAAGCAAACCACCTGATCGAAACACGCATCATCAGTAACGGGATGATCCCAAAGATCCGTTCGGCGTTCAACGCGCTCGATGCCGGCGTGAACAAAGTACACCTCATCGACGGACGAATACAACACTCCCTCCTTCTGGAAATCTTCACCGCCGAAGGAGTCGGGACAGAGCTCTTGCGTTCAACCAAATACTCACAAGTGGAGGTACCTGCATGAACAATGACTTCGTTTCGTTCACTCCATTCACGCGAGAAGATATCATGGAGATTTTCTCGCTCACTCAATGGCTCAAGAGCGAACAGCCCACACAGTTCCACCCATTGACGAACAAGAGTGCCACACTTCTGTTTGAGAAGCCGTCATTACGTACGCGACTGTCGTTTGAAATCGGCATCATGCAACTTGGCGGGCAGTGTGTATTTCTCTCCCAGGAACACGTTGGTGTTGCAACGCGGGAATCTGTCAGGGATATTGCGGAAATCGTTTCAGGCTACAGTGACCTGATCGTTGCACGCACTATGCGGCATGATACTGTAGAATGTCTTGCGCAGTTTGCCGACGTCCCGGTTGTCAATGCGTTGACCGACCTCCTTCATCCCTGCCAGATCATGGCCGATGCGTTCACACTAAAGGAGCGCAACTTGCTTTCACAATCGGCAAAGATTACATTCATTGGCGACGGCAACAACGTCGTCAACTCGTGGATTGAACTGGCAGCAATACTCCCACTGCATTTTGTACTCGCATGTCCCAAGGGATACGAACCCGATCCGGCGATCCTTGCGCGGGCATACAAGGCCGGAATCAGCAACGTTGAAATCGTTCACGATCCCTGCGAGGCCGCGGAAGGAGCCTCCGTCCTGTACACCGATGTGTGGGTAAGCATGGGTCAGGAGGATGAAATGGCAGCCCGGCGGGAAGCGTTTCGAGAGTTTCAGATCAACAGCAAAATGCTCCGCCTGGCCAAGCCGGACTGTGTGGTGATGCACTGCCTTCCTGCCCATCGCGGTGAAGAGATTTCCGCGGAAGTGCTGGAAGGACGTCAGTCAATCGTTCGAGATCAAGCGGTGAACCGGCTGCATGTACAAAAAGGAATTCTGTCCTATCTCTTCGGCCAGAGGCGCACTTCAAAGTTCGCACAACAGGAACAGTCAGCGGTATTGATTAATTGACGAAACAAACCCGGCAATTCGCAGTAAAGGAAATCATCGGTTCAACTCCCGTCTCGAGCCAGGATGAGCTACGCTTAGAATTGAAGAAGCGTGGATTCAAAATCACGCAGGCAACGCTCTCACGCGATCTCACCGAGCTTGGAGTTAGCCGCGTTATTTCAGGTGATAAGGCAGTGTACGCGCTGCAGCCGGTTGCGCAGGTACAGAGGCTCCGCTCGCTGGTGGGAGCCGAGGTTCTTTCCGTTGCTGCCAACGAAACAATGATCGTTATCCACACATTGCCCGGCTGTGCCAACCTCGTTGGGGAATTCATCGATATCCAGAAAGATCCGAACATCATTGGAACAATTGCCGGCGATAATACTCTTCTCGTTATCCCGAAGTCTGTAAAAAAAACCAGGTCCATTCTTCTCGACCTGAAGGAGAAGCTGCAGAAAGGGTCCGCATGAACAAAACGAGAATCGCTGTCGCATACTCAGGCGGACTCGACACTTCGGTGATGGTGAAATGGCTGCAAGAAAAGTACCATGCCGAGATCATTACCGTCACAGGAAATCTTGGGCAGAAAAAAGAGCTTATCGGCGTACAAGAGAAAGCTCACAAAACGGGAGCAACGAAAGCCTACATCAAAGACCTGACGAAGGAGTTTGTTGAAGAGTACATCTTCCCCGCGCTGAAGGCCGGAGCCCTGTACGAAGGCGTTTATCCTCTCGCGACAGCTTTGGGTCGTCCTCTACTTGCAAAACTTCTTGTCGATGTTGCCCGAAAGGAAAAGGCAACGCATGTTGCTCATGGCTGCACGGGCAAAGGAAATGACCAGGTACGTTTCGAAGTTTCGGTTGCCGCGCTTGCACCAGAGCTGAAAGTGCTTGCTCCGCTGCGAGAGTGGGAATTCAAGTCAAGAGAGGAAGAGATCGCGTACGCAAAGCAGCACGGCATTCCTGTCGCCGCAACTGTTGCAAGTCCGTATTCGATCGATGAAAACCTCTGGGGGACCAGCATAGAGTGTGGCGTGTTGGAAGATCCAATGGTTGAGCCACCTGCGGACGTGTATCAACGAACGGTCGCGCCGGAAGAGGCGCCGAATACTCCCACGTACGTCTCGATGGATTTTGAAGAAGGCGTCCCTATTGGCCTTAACGGAAAAAAACTTGAGGCGGTACACCTGATCCACCAGCTCGATGAAATCTCCGGCGCTCATGGCGTGGGCCGTATCGACCTTGTCGAAAACCGGCTCGTTGGAATCAAGTCAAGAGAGATTTATGAAGCGCCAGCCGCAGTGGTTCTCCACTTTGCCCATACCGAGCTTGAGCGACTGACGCTGGATCGGTCTGTCTTCCATATGAAGTCACAGCTCAGCCGTGAATATGCGAACATAGTCTATAACGGACTCTGGTACACACCTCTGAAGAAAGCGCTTGACGCGTTCATGGATGAAACGCAACGTGCAGTAACAGGCACAGTGAAAGTGAAGCTCTTCAAAGGAAGCGTAACAATTGCCGGACGAAGCTCCAGGCGCTCGCTCTACAATGCAAAGCTTGCAACATATACCGAGCAGGACCAATTCGATCACAAGGCTTCCGCAGGGTTCATCAAAATATTCGGACTCCCGGTGAAGACATTCCATCAGGTACAATATGCCGGCAACGGTGTGGCAAAGAAGACCTCAAAAACGCTCACCCGTAAAACATGAAAGCCTGGAACGGTCGCTTCCGCCAACGTCTCGATCCTGAAGCGCTTACATTCTCCTCCTCCCTTCCCGTCGATAAGCGACTTTACCGCGAAGACATCGAAGGAAGCCTCGCCCACGTTGCAATGCTTGCCAAACAGAAGATCATCTCCCAAAAGGATGCAGCAGTCATTCAACAGGGATTACGTTCGATTTTGAAGGAACTTGAAAGCGGCAGACTCACGTTCGACACCCGGTCATCGGGAAACCGCTTCGTTGCAGAAGACATCCACATGG